>DYIC01000030.1 GCA_020723845.1 Hydrogenophaga sp. | reverse complement strand
ACAAAAAAGCAGCCTCGCGGCTGCTTTTGTCGTGAGCGCCCGCTGCGGGAACGGCAGCCGGTCAGGACGGCTTGCCCGCGCGCGCATAGCGGTTGCGGAACTTCTCCACGCGCCCACCCATCGTGTCCACGCTCTTTTGCGTGCCCGTGTAGAACGGGTGCGACTCGCTGGAGGTTTCCAGCTTGAACAGCGGCAGCTCGCGGCCGTCGTCGAGCTTGATCGTCTCTTTCGTGTTGGCGCACGAGCGGATGATGAACTGGCTGCCGTTGGACAGGTCCACGAAGCAGACTTCGCGGTAGTTGGGGTGGATGCCTTCTTTCATGATCGCTTTCCTAATGCAGTAGCCACGGCCCGGCCCATCCAGGCGCACTTGCTGCAAAGCTTGCCATTATACCTTGTCGAATCGACCGCGGTACCTCAGCCGCCGCGCCGCATGAGCTCGAAGAACTCCTGGTTGTTCTTGGTCTGCTTCATGCTCTTGAGCACCATCTCCATCGCCTCGATTTCGTCCATGTTGTAGAAGAACTGGCGCAGGATGCGGGTCTTTTGCAGAATCTCGGGCGGCAGCAGCAGCTCCTCGCGGCGGGTGCCGCTGCGGCTGAGCTGGATCGAGGGGAAGACGCGCTTTTCGTACAGGCGCCGGTCGAGGTGGATTTCGCAGTTGCCGGTGCCTTTGAATTCCTCGAAGATCACCTCGTCCATGCGGCTGCCGGTGTCCACCAGTGCGGTGGCGATGATGGTGAGGCTGCCGCCTTCTTCCACGTTGCGTGCGGCACCAAAGAATCGCTTGGGTCGCTGCAGCGCGTTGGCGTCCACGCCGCCGGTGAGTACCTTGCCCGACGACGGCAGCACGTTGTTGTAGGCACGCGCCAGCCGCGTGATGGAGTCGAGCAGGATGACCACGTCCTTTTTCAGCTCGACCAGGCGCTTGGCGCGCTCGATGACCATCTCGGCTACGTGCACGTGGCGTGCGGCCGGCTCGTCGAAGGTGGACGCGATGACCTCGCCGCGCACGGTGCGCTGCATTTCGGTCACTTCCTCCGGGCGCTCGTCGACCAGCAGCACCATCAGCGTCACCTCGGGGTAGTTGCTGGTGATGGCGTGCGCGATGTGCTGCATCATGACGGTCTTGCCGCTCTTGGGCGGCGCCACGATCAGCGCGCGCTGGCCTTTGCCGATGGGGGCGATGATGTCGATGATGCGGCCGGTGATGTTTTCTTCGCTCTTGATGCCCTCACGCTCGAGCTTCATGTGCTCTTTGGGAAAGAGCGGCGTGAGGTTCTCGAACATGATCTTGTGCTTGTTCTGCTCGGGCGGCAAGCCGTTGATCTTGTCGAGCTTGTTGAGCGCGAAATAGCGCTCGCCGTCCTTGGGGATGCGCACGTCCCCCTCGACCATGTCGCCGGTGTGCAGGTTGAAGCGCCGGATCTGACTGGGCGAGATGTAGATATCGTCGGTGCTGGCGGTGTAGCTGGCCGTCGGATCCCGCAAGAAACCGAAGCCGTCGGGCAGCACCTCCAGCACACCGTCCGCGAACACCTGCTCGCCTGCCTTGGCGCGCTTCTTGATGATCGCAAACATCAGCTCCTGCTTGCGCATGCGGCCGGTATTCTCGATCTCGAGCGCCTCGGCCATCTTGAGCAGCTCCGAGACGTGCAGGGCCTTCAGTTCATTCAAGTGCATGGAAATCGACTCCAGACAAGGGAGTGTGCTTGGTGGCTGCGTGGCAGTGGATGCGCACGCGCCAAGACGACATTGGGGAAAACCAACAACGGCCGGAACCATACCGGCGCAATCGGTGCCCGCACGGCTGGTTGGCTACCAACCGGGGCCGGCAGCACGTGGGGCGCTGCCTTTGACACGGATTATGACACCAAACACCCCGGGCAGCCGCACAGAGGCGCCCGCGGTTGGCTGTGCGACGCTATCAGGCCAGGTACGGCTCGATGAAGGCGGTGAGCTGCTGTTTGCTCAGCGCGCCCACCTTGGTGGCGGCGAGTTGGCCGTCCTTGAACAGCATCAACGTGGGAATGCCGCGAATACCATACTGCGCGGGCACCGTGCGATTTTCATCCACGTTGACCTTGGCCACTTGCAGTTTGCCAGCGTAAGCGGCCGCGATCTCGTCCAGGATGGGCGCGATCATGCGACAGGGGCCGCACCACTCGGCCCAGAAATCCACCAATACCGGCGTCGTCGACTTCAGGACGTCGGCGTCGAAAGTGGCATCGGTCACGTGTTTGATCAGGTCGCTCGCCATGGTGGATGGGCCTCGGGTCGTCGTGTTCGTGTCGAATGTGAGAGGTGACGAGCCTTGACCCCGGCACTGGCTACGCGGTTAGGGCTGCTTGGTTCCCCACCTGACCCGGTTGGCCGCTTCACCATGCGGGAAGGCCCGTCACCCGCCATTGTATGCGACGGATAGAATGCCCGCATGTCGTATTTGGTGCTGGCCCGCAAATATCGCCCCAAAACCTTTGCCGAAATGGTGGGGCAGGAACACGTGGTGCAGGCGCTGGGCAACGCGCTGCGCGCACGGCGGCTGCACCACGCGTACCTGTTCACGGGCACGCGTGGCGTGGGCAAGACGACGGTCTCGCGCATCTTGGCCAAGTCGCTCAACTGCACGGGGCCGGACGGAAGGGGGGACATCACCGACACGCCGTGTGGCGTCTGCGATGCCTGCCGCGAGATCGACGCGGGCCGCTTCGTCGATTACACCGAGCTCGACGCGGCATCCAACCGCGGCGTCGACGAAGTGCAGGCCCTGCTGGAGCAGGCCGTCTACAAACCGGTGCAGGGGCGCTTCAAGGTCTTCATGATCGACGAAGTGCACATGCTCACCAACACCGCCTTCAACGCCATGTTGAAGACGCTGGAGGAGCCGCCGGAGTATCTGAAGTTCGTGCTCGCCACCACCGACCCGCAAAAAGTGCCGGTGACGGTGTTGAGCCGCTGCTTGCAGTTCAACCTGCGGCCGATGGCGCCGGAGACGGTGGCCCAGCATTTGCAGCAGGTGCTCGCGCGCGAGGCGATCGCGGCGGAGCCGGGCGCGGTGCGGCTGCTCGCGCGCGCGGCGCGGGGCTCGATGCGCGACGCGCTGAGCCTGACCGATCAAGCCATCGCCTTCGGCGCCGGGCGTCTGGCCGAGGCGGACGTGCGCCAGATGTTGGGGGCGGTGGATCATGGTTACGTCCTCGGCCTGTTGCACGCGCTCTCAGCGCGCGATGCACGCGCGCTGGTGGCCGCCGTCGACGACCTGCGTGTACAGGGGCTGCCCCCCGCGGCGACGCTGGAGGAGATGACGGCCATCCTGCAACGCTTGGCGGTGCTGCAGTGGACGGGGGAGGCCGCCGTCGACGACGCCGACGACGCACGCCTGCCGGCACTGGCGGCTGCCTTGCCGGCCGATGTCACGCAACTGCTCTACAGCCTGTGCCTGCATGGGCGTGCGGAGTTGGGGTTGGCGCCAGACGAGTACGCCGCGCTGACCATGGTGCTGCTGCGCGCGTTGGCGTTCATGGGTGAGCCGCCCCCGTCGGTGGTCGCCTCCGTGGCGCTCGAGGCACCGGCGGAAAAAAAAACACCGCCAGCGCCGCCCCCCGCCCTTGAGCCGGCCGCCGCGGCCGTGCAAGCGTTGGCCAGCCACCCTGCCGACTCGCCGCCGCTGGGGGATGAGTGGGAACGCATCGTGCTTGCCCTGGAGGCGGGCGGGCAGGTGCAGGCGCTGGCCCGGGAACTGGCACTGCAGTCCGAGTTGGTGGATCGGCAGGCGCACGCTTGGCGCTTGCGCGTGCCCCAGGGCACACTGGCACAAGACACGCCGCGCGAGCGCCTGCGTGTGGCGCTGGCCCAATACCTGGGGCTGCCCGAGGGATGGCAACTGGCGGTGGAGGTGGGCCCCGCGCCCGACTCGCCCGCGCAGCGGCGTGCCGCTGCGCGCCAGGCACGCCAGCAAGCGGCCGAGGCCGCCATTCAGGGCGATCCGCTCGTGCAGTCTTTGATGCGCGACTGGGGCGCGACCATCGTCCCTGGTAGCATCCAGCCCGTCGACGGCGACCCCGCCGTCTGAACCCATCGACCCCCTTCGAGAGAAAGCACTGACCCATGTTCAACAAAGGACAGCTCGCCGGCCTGATGAAGCAGGCCCAGGCCATGCAGGAAAACCTCAAGCGCGCCCAGGAAGAACTGGCGACGATGGAGGTCACCGGCGAATCTGGCGCAGGACTGGTCAAGGTCGTGATGACCGGCAAGCATGACGTCAAGCGCGTCACCATCGACCCCAGCCTGTTGAGCGATGACAAGGAAATGCTCGAAGACCTGGTGGCCGCCGCGTTCAATGCGGCGGTGCGCAAGGTCGAGGAGACGACCCAAGAACGCATGGCCCAGGTGACCGCTGGCATGCCCGGTTTGCCCGGTGGCATGAAGTTCCCGTTCTGAGCGGACGCGACCGCTGCCCATGGGCAAGTCCGCGTCGCGGCGGCTCGAGCAGCTCATCGCAGCCCTGCAGCGGCTGCCGGGCGTGGGCGTGCGCTCGGCCTCGCGCATGGCATACCACTTGTTGCAGCACGACCGCGACGGCGCGCTGCAGCTCGCGCACGCGCTGCAGGCTGCGGCCGAAGGCGTCCAGCACTGCGCGCTGTGCCACACGTTTTCGGAAGAGGCGATTTGCCCGACCTGCGCCGACCCCACACGCGATGCGGGGCTGTTGTGCGTCGTCGAAACGCCGGCCGACCAGGCGGCGCTCGAGCGCACCGGCGCCTACCGCGGGCGCTATTTCGTCCTGATGGGGCGGCTCAGCCCGCTCGACGGCATTGGTCCTGACCACATCGGCGTGCGGCCGCTGCTGGAGCGCTTGCAGAGTACGCCACCGGTGCAAGAAGTGATTCTGGCCACCAGCTTTACCGCCGAGGGAGAGGCCACCGCCCACGTGGTGGGACAACTGGCGCGCGCTCTGGGCCTGAAAGTGACCCGGCTGGCCCGCGGCGTACCCGTGGGCAGCGAACTGGAGTATGTCGACCTCGGTACGATCGCGCACGCGCTGGCAGACCGGCGCTGACGCCTCCCGGCGGGTGCGGGAATACCCGCTCCGGGATGACCCTGTCGGGGCAGATCCCGATGCGCGGCCCCGATGCCGCGTCCTATCCTGTACGGACATCGTCGCCCGCGCGAGCGGGCGGCATCAGCCGGGGCGGCGACATGGACAGGCGGGGTTGTTTGCGTGTGCTGGGGGGAGCGGTCGTCACCACGACGCTGCCGCCACGTGTGCGGGCCGTGGCAGCAGCCCCGGTGTCGGTGCAGTGGGCGCTGCACACACCACTGGCGGCCCTGCCGGTACGGCTGGCCGAGCGGCTGGGTTACTTCGCCGCCGAGGGGGTGGCCGTTGCGCTGGCGCCGCACGGCTCGGCCTCAGCGGCTGCACTCGACCCCGACGCGGTCCGGGTTCACGCCGGTGCCTTTGACTTCGTGTTGCGCCAACAGCTGCATGGGCAGCCCGAGCAGGCATTTCTGGCGCTGGTCCGTACACCACAGCTTGGGTTTGGTTGGCGCCATCCGGCACCCGCGCAGGGTCAAGGGCTCGCCGCGGCGCCCGTGCGGGTTGGCGTGCTGGCGGGTGACCGGATGGCACCTGCGATCGCCGCCCTGGTGCTGCAGGGACAGGGGGTCGCGCCGGGGCAGGTGCAGTATCCGACGCTGGGCGACGTGGCGCATACACAAACGCTGCTGGCATCGGGCACCATCGACGCCGTCTGCGTGGGCGACCCGATGCTGACCCAGCTGCAACGCCAGGGCGCCATCCGTCTGGTGGCCGACACCCGCCACCCGTCGGACAGTCAGCGCTTGCTCGGTGGTCCGGTCTTGTGCGCCTGCCTGAGCGCACCCGAGCCTCAGGTGCGCCGCCACGGCGCCGAGCTGCAGGCCGTCGCCCGTGCGGTGCGGCGTGCGTTGCGCTGGCTGCAGACCGCGGGGCCGTCGGATCTGGCGCGCCACGCCGACCTGGGCGGCTTTGCGGGTGATCCGAGCCTTTTTTTGTCCATTTTGATGCACACGCGGGGGGCGTTTTCACCCGACGGTACGCTGGAGCCACAGGCCGTGCAGCAGGTACTGCGGGTGCTGTACGCGCAACCCCAGGGCATGGATTACGATTCACTCGACCCCACGCGCCTGTACACGACCCGATTGCTGCCGACCTGAGCCGCTTTCGGCGCCGATAATCGGGTCCGTGTCCGCCATCCCGCTTTTCACTGCTCCTGTGCCATCCGATCTGTTCACTTCCGCGAGCGCCGAGGGCGCGACCCACCCTTCGGATGACCCCGAATGGCAGCGTGTGCAGGCGCTGCGCCGCCTGCTGCACCACCACGCGTGGCGCTACTACGTGCTGGACGACCCCGAAATTCCGGACGCCGAGTACGACCGCCTGTTGGCCGAACTGCAGGCGATCGAGGCCCGCCACCCGGATTGGGTGACACCCGACTCGCCCACCCAGCGCGTCGGCGCGCCACCGCTGGAGGGGTTTACCACCGTGCGGCACGCAGTGCCGATGCTCAGCATCCGCACCGAAACCGATACCGACCCGGCCGCTGCGCTGGCATTCGATGCGCGCATCCGCAAAGACCTCGGATTGGGGCCTGACGACCCACCGGTCGAGTACGTGGCCGAACCCAAGTTCGACGGCCTGGCCATTGGGCTGCTGTACGAGCACGGCGTGCTGGTGCGGGCCGCCACGCGCGGTGACGGTGAGACCGGCGAGGACGTGACACAAAACATCCGCACCATCGGGCAGATACCCTTGCGGCTGCGGGGGGCGGGAGTGCCAGTGCCCCGCCTGGAGGTGCGAGGCGAGGTCTACATGCGCCGCGATGCGTTCGAGGCCCTCAATGCCCGTCAGCGTGAGCGCGGCGAAAAGACCTTCGTCAATCCCCGCAACGCGGCCGCGGGCGCAGTGCGCCAGCTCGATCCCACCGTGACGGCATCACGCCCCTTGAGTTTTTTTGCCTATGGCCTGGGAGAGGTGAGTCCGCCGACGCACGGCGGCCCCGACTTTCGCCGCCACTGGGACGTCTTGTGCGCGTTGCGGGACTGGGGATTTCCGGTATCCGACTTGGCGCGCCGCTGTGCGGGCGGTCAAGCGCTGGCCGACTACTACCGTGACATCGGGGGCCAGCGTGATGCCTTGCCGTTCGACATCGACGGCGTGGTCTACAAGGTCGATCGGCTCGACTGGCAACAACGGCTGGGCTTCGTTACCCGCGAGCCGCGCTGGGCGATCGCGCACAAATACCCGGCCCAGGAACAACTCACGCGCGTGTTGGCCATCGACGTGCAGGTCGGGCGCACGGGCAAGCTCACGCCGGTGGCCAAGCTCGAGCCGGTGTTCGTCGGCGGCGTCACCGTCACCAACGCCACGTTGCACAATGCCGACGAGGTGCGACGCAAAGACGTGCGCGTGGGCGACACCGTGATCGTGCGACGCGCCGGCGACGTCATCCCCGAGGTGGTGGCGGTGGCGCCCCCGTTGTCGGAGCCGCGGGGCGCGCCGTTCGAGATGCCCACTGCCTGCCCCGTCTGCGGCAGCGCCGTGGTGCGTGAGCCGGGCGAAGTGGATCACCGCTGCAGCGGCGGGCTGTTCTGTCCCGCCCAGCGCAAACAGGCCATCCTGCATTTTGCGCAGCGGCGCGCCATGGACATCGAGGGCCTGGGCGAAAAACTGGTCGATCAACTGGTGGATGCGAACCTGGTGCGCAACGTGGCCGATCTGTACCGGCTGGGCTTGAACGCGCTGGCAGCGCTCGATCGCATGGGCGAGAAGTCCGCCGCCAACCTGCTCGCGGCGATCGAAGCGTCCAAGTCCACGACGCTGGCGCGTTTTCTGTTCGCGCTGGGCATTCGGCACGTGGGCGAGAGCACGGCGCGCGACCTGGCGCGCCACTTCGGTCGGCTCGACGCGATCATGGATGCGTCGGTAGACGAGCTGCAGGCGGTGCCCGACGTCGGGCCCGTGGTGGCGCGCAGCATCCACACCTTTTTTGCGCAGCCGCACAACCGCGAAGTGGTCGAGCAGTTGCGCGCCTGCGGCGTCCACTGGCCCGAGCACGAGGGCACACCGGCCGCCACACCGCTGCCGCTGGCGGGCAAGACGTTCGTGCTGACCGGCACGCTGCCCACGCTCACACGCGACGAAGCCAAGGCCCGCATCGAAGCCGCGGGGGGGAAGGTGGTGGGATCGGTCAGCCGCAAGACCGACTGGGTGGTCGCCGGTGAGGCCGCGGGCAGCAAGCTCGAGCGTGCCCGAGAACTGGGCGTGCCCGTGCTCGACGAGGCGGGGTTGCTCGCGCTGTTGGGCGAGGCGCCCAAGTCGACGCCCGCACCTGGAGCTGGCATCAGTCCTGCTTGAACCGGTAGTGGTCGCGGTTGAGGACGGCGGCCACCGCCGTCACTTCCTCGGGCCACAGCTGCAGGTTGAGCATGCTGTTGCACTGCTCGACCATACCGCGTAGCAGGCCCGGGGTGTTGATGCGCCCCAGCGGCCGGTAGATCGCGCTGCCGTCGCCGCCAACCTTTTCCGCATGGCATTGGGCGCAACGGTGCTGCTGGATCAGCTTCTCGCCCAGCGCGAGGTCGGCGTCCCGAAAAATGGTGGGCACGTCGGCCCGTACGCCGGTAGCCGCCGCCAGAGCAAGCCCTAGCACCCCGCATACCGCCCGCGCTGCCGAGAGGGTGTCGTGTCGCATGGTGCCTCCTTGAGCTGTTGTCCGTGCACTATACGGCGGAACCCGCTGCGTCGTCCAGTACCGCCATCAAGTCCTGGGTGAGCTGGGCTTGCTCGCGCGCGACATGCAGCGTCGGCCCCGTGATGACGAAGGTGTCCTCGACCCGCTCGCCCAGTGTCGTGACCTTGGCCAGCTGCACCTGAACCCGGTGCCGCATGAACACCCCTGCGATGCGGTAGAGCAGACCCTTGCGGTCGCTGGCGGACACGCTCAGCAGCCAGCGCTGCCCGCGTTCGTCGGGCTGCAACTGCACCCGGGGCACGACCGGAAAACTGCGCACCCGCCGCGAGACGCGGCCGCGCCCTGGCGTCGGCAATGGGGCTGCGGGATCGAGCGCGCGCGGCAAGCCGCTTTCCACCAGTGCGACCAACTCGCGGTAGTGTTCGGACAAGGTTTCGGTGGCGACCTGGAAGGTGTCGAGCGCACAGCCGTCGGCAGTGGTGTGGATCTTGGCGTCCAGAATCGAGAAGCCCGCTTGGTCGAAATAGCCACAGATGCGCGCGAACAGCTCGGGCTGGTCGGCGCAGTACACCAGCACCTGCAGCCCTTCGCCCGCCGGTGAGAGGCGCGCGCGCACGATGGTTGGCGGGAAGGTGCTACTGGTCTGCGCCAGTGCGCGCGACAGGTGGCGGGTGTGCCAAGCGATTTCGTCGGCACTGTGCCGCATGAAGTAGCCCACGTCCAGCCGCGACCACAGGGCCAGGTGCGCCTGATGGGGCAGGGCATGCAGGGCGAGCGCGGCCAAGGCTTCACGCTTGCGCGCCTCCACCTCGGCATGGGGGTCGGGGGCACCGCCGCCCAGCACCCGCAGCGTGACGCGGTACAGGTCTTCCAGCAACTTGGCCTTCCAGCCGTTCCACACCTTGGGGCTGGTGCCGCGGATGTCGGCCACGGTCAGCAGATACAGCCCGGTCAGTCGCCGCTCGTCCCCAACCAGGCGGGCGAAGGCGCGAATCACCTCGGGATCGCTGGTGTCCTCCCGTTGTGCCACGTGGCTCATGGTCAGGTGCTGCGCGACCAAAAAGCGAATCAGCTCGGCGTCCTCGCGCGCGATCCCGTGCTGGCGGGCAAACACCATCACGTCGCGCGCGCCGATGACCGAGTGGTCGCCGCCGCGGCCCTTGCCGATGTCGTGAAACAGCGCGGCCACGTACAGGATCCACGGCTTGTCCCAGCCGGCGGCGAGCTGCGAGCAAAACGGGTATTCGTGGGCATGCTCTGGCATGAAGAAGCGCCGCATGTTGCGCAGCACCATCAGGATGTGCTGGTCGACCGTGTAGACGTGGAACAGGTCGTGCTGCATCTGCCCGACCGCGTTGCGAAACGGCCACAGGTAGCGCCCCAGGACGGAGGTCTGGTTCATGAGCCGAAAGGCATGGGTGATGCCCTGGGGCTGCTGCAGGATGCGCAGAAAGGTCTGGCGATTGACCGGATCGCGCCGAAATGCCGCGTTCATGATGGGGCGGGCGTTATAGAGCGCGCGCAGCGTACGCGCCGATAGCCCCTTGATGCCGGGGGTCTGCTGGTAAAGCAAAAAGGTTTCCAAAATGGCGTGCGGTTGGTGCCAGTAGAGGTCGTCGCTGGCCACCTCCAGCATGCCACCCCGGTCCAGAAAGCGCTCGTTGATGGGGCGCAGGGGGCCGACACCGTGCTCATCGCGCTCGAGCCGCTCCTGAATGTTGAGCAGCAATATCTGATTGAGCTGGGTGACTGCCTTGGCGGCCCAGTAGTAGCGGCGCATGAAGCGCTCACTGGCGCGACGCGCGCGGCGTGCCGACTGCTCGCGCCCCCCCTCAGCACCCACCTGCGCCTCGATACCAAAGGCCTGCGCCAGCGCGGTCTGCAAATCAAAGACCAGCCGATCCTCGCGTCGACGCGCCAACACGTGCAAGCGGGCGCGGATCAGGCTCAAGAGTGCCTCGTTGGCCTTGAGCTGGCGCGCCTCGCGTGCGGTGGCCAGGCCGCGCCGCGCCAGCTCGTCCCACGTGCTGCCCAGCCCCGCCGCTTTGGCCACCCACAGAATGACCTGCAGATCGCGCAACCCACCGGGCGACTCCTTGCAATTGGGCTCTAGGGCATACGGGGTGTTTTCGTAGCGCTGGTGGCGCTGTTGCATCTCGAACTGCTTGGCACGGCAGAATGTCAGCGCATCGATCTGTTCACCCAACGCGCGTCCGAGGGCTTCGAACTGGCGCCGATCGCCAGCCAGCCAGCGGCTCTCCAGCAGCGCGGTCTGCACCGAAATGTCGTTGGATGCCTCGCGCAGGCAGTCGGCCACCGTGCGCACGCTGGAACCGATCTCCAAGCCCACGTCCCAGCACTGTCCGATGAAGCGCTCGACCGCGCTCTGCCAGGGGGGCGGGGCGTCGGTGCTGGTGTGGTCGGGCAACAGCACGAGCACGTCCACGTCGGAGTACGGAAACAACTCGCCGCGTCCATATCCCCCGACCGCCACCAGCGTCAGCGCGTGGGGTAGGCCGGCGCCGGTCCACAAACGGCGCAAGGTGTCGTCAGTCAGGCGGCTGAGGCGCCGCAGCAGGCTGCGCACCCCGCGTGAGCGCACGTCCAGCGACTCGATGGCCTGCAGAATGGCCGCCTTTTGCGTGCGGTAGTGCTGGCGCAGCGCCGCCAACGGCGCCTCAGGCAGGGGTGCAACGGTGTCGGTCATGGCCCAGTGACAAGCAAGACCGGGGCCAGCCCACGCTCAGGCCGGGGCGGACTGTGCGGCCGTGACGAACGCCGGCGGGGCAGGGGTGCCAGCCGATTGGGTGAGCACCTCGTAGCCGTTCTCCGTGCACAGCACGGTGTGCTCCCACTGCGCCGACAGCGACCGGTCGCGCGTGACGATGGTCCAGCCATCGCCCATTTCGCGGATGTCGCGGCGGCCCTGGTTGATCATCGGCTCGATGGTGAAAGTCATACCCGGCTGCAGCTCCATGCCAGTGCCGGGACGGCCGTAATGCAGCACCTGGGGGTCTTCGTGAAAGCGGCGGCCGATGCCGTGGCCGCAGAATTCGCGCACCACGCTATAGCCAGCGCTTTCGGCATAAGTCTGGATCGCGTGGCCGATGTCACCCAACCGCACGCCCGGGCGCACCATTTGGATGCCCTTCCACATCGCTTCATACGTGACCTGGCACAACCGCCTTGCGTGGGGCGCAACCTCGCCGACGAGGAACATGCGACTCGTGTCGCCGTGCCAGCCGTTCTTGATGACGGTCACGTCGATGTTGACGATGTCGCCTTTTTTGAGCGGCTTGTCGTTGGGGATGCCGTGACAGACCACGTGGTTGACCGACGTGCAAATGCTCTTGGGGTATGGCTGGTAGCCGTTGGGAGCGTAGTTCAGCGGCGCGGGCACGGCCTGCTGCACGTTCACGATGTAGTCGTGTGCCAGCCGATCGAGCTCGTTGGTGGTGATGCCGGGGCGAACGTACGGGGTCAAATAGTCGAGCACCTCTGCGGCCAGCCGTCCGGCGAGTCGCATGCCTTCGATGCCGGCGGCATCTTTGATGGTGACGGTCATGTCGTGAAATAGAGCTGTTGCGCTGGCCCGTCCGGAGGGGCTCGAACCCCCGACCCACGGCTTAGAAGGCCGTTGCTCTATCCCGCTGAGCTACGGACGGCAGGGGTGTGAATGCATTGGTCGGAGCGAAAGGATTCGAACCTTCGACCCTCTGCTCCCAAAGCAGATGCGCTACCAGACTGCGCTACGCTCCGACGTCGAAGCCCGCATTGTAGCGGCTTGGGCGCACCGCGGCGGCGCCGGGGTGAACGGGCCCCAAGCCGGGGATGATGCATTTCGGAGCATGGGGTGTTAGAATAGCTGGGTCACGACCGAATGGGCGGGTGCATACCGGCCCATTTTTTTTGGTCGAACGCCCCATCACGATGGGTGGCAAGCGTGGGAGCGTGATCAGCGCGCTTTCCCAGAAAGGGCAGATACGAATCGCATGAGCTGGCAGCAGGTGGTCGAGCAGACGGTCGTTGGACTGGGGTACGAGTTGGTGGATCTGGAGCGGTCCGCCGGCGGGCTGCTGCGCGTGACCATCGACTGGCCGTGGGATGCGGCGCAGCCGCAAGAGCGCTTCGTGACCGTGGACGATTGCGAACGCGTCACGCGCCAGCTCCAGTACGTGCTGGAGGTGGAGGGCGTCGATTACCGGCGCCTGGAGGTCGGCTCGCCCGGTATCGACCGCCCGCTGCGCCATGAGCGGGATTACGAGCGCTTCGTGGGCGAAGTCGTCGATCTGTCGCTGCGCACACCGATCGGGGCGGCGGCTGCCGGTGCGGTGGCGCCGACGCGCAAGAAGTTCCGTGGCACCTTGCGCCGTGGCAGCCAGCCGGGTACCTGGCAGCTCGAGCTGATCGACGAGGCGACGCCGTCTGCGCGCGCCAAGCCGACCGGCAAGCCACAGCGGCGCGTGGCGGACCTGGCCACCGTTCAGGTGCTGGGTTTTACGCTCGACGAGGTGCGCGAGGCGCGCCTGGCGCCCATCGTGGATTTCAAAGGGCGCCGCCCGCGCGGCGCCCATGATCCCGCTTGAAACGAATACGCAGGCAGTGAAAGGCAGGCCAGAACAATGAACCGCGAAATGTTGATGTTGATCGATGCCATCTCGCGCGAGAAGAATGTGGAGCCGCGCGTCGTGTTGGCAGCGGTGGAGTCGGCCCTTGCGTCGGCGACCAAGAAGCTGCTCGGCGGCGAGGTGGACGTGCGGGTGTCGATCGATCCGGACACCGGGGCGTATGAAACGTTCCGGCGCTGGAAAGTGGTGCCCGACGAGGCCGGCCTGCAAAACCCGGACGCTGAGGAGCTGTACTCCGACGCGGTGGAAGACCATCCGGGCATTCAGGTGGGCGACTACATCGAAAAGCCGATCGAGAGCGTGCCCATTGGCCGCATTGGCGCCATGGCCGCCAAGCAGGTCATTCTGCAAAAGATCCGCGATGCCGAGCGAGAGATGCTGCTCAACGACTTCCTGTCGCGTGGCGACCGGATCTTCGTTGGTACCGTCAAGCGGCTCGACAAGGGCGACGTCATCGTCGAAAGCGGCCGGGTTGAAGGCCGCTTGAAGCGCAGCGAGATGATCCCGAAGGAGAACTTCCGTACGGGCGACCGGGTGCGTGCCCTCATCATGGAGGTGGATCCCACGCTGCGCGGCGCGCCCATCCTGCTGTCGCGTGCGTCGCCGGAGTTCATGATCGAGCTGTTTCGCCAAGAAGTGCCTGAGATCGAGCAGGGGCTGCTGGAGATCAAGGCCTGCGCGCGTGACCCAGGCAGCCGCGCCAAGATTGCCGTGCTCTCGCACGACCGACGCATCGACCCGATCGGCACGTGCGTGGGCGTGCGCGGCTCGCGCGTCAATGCGGTCACCAACGAGCTCTCCGGCGAACGCGTGGACATCGTGCTGTGGAGCGACGATCCTGCCCAATTCGTCATCGGCGCGCTGGCGCCGGCCAACGTGCAGTCGATCGTGGTCGACGAAGAACGGCACGCGATGGACGTGGTGGTCGACGAAGAAAACCTGGCCATCGCCATCGGCCGCGGCGGGCAAAACGTGCGCCTGGCGTCCGAGCTGACCGGCTGGAAAATCAACATCATGACGGCCGAAGAGTCGGCCCAGAAGCAGGCGCAGGAGCGCCAAGCGCTGCGCGAGCTGTTCATGAACAAGCTCGACGTGGACGAGGAAATCGCCGACATCCTGATCGAAGAAGGCTTCACCAGCCTCGAGGAAGTGGCCTACGTGCCGCTGCAGGAAATGCTGGAGATCGAAGCCTTCGACGAGGACACCGTCAACGAGTTGCGCGCACGCGCCAAGGACGCGCTGCTGACGATGGAGATCGCCAAAGAAGAAAGCGTCGAGGAGGTCTCGCAGGACCTGCGCGACCTGGAAGGCATGAGCACCGACCTGATCGCCAAACTGGCCGAAGCCGGTGTGCACACACTCGACGACCTGGCCGATTTGGCGGTCGACGAATTGATCGAAATCACGGGGCAAAGCCGCGAAGAAGCGACGGCCCTGATCATGAAGGCGCGCGAGCACTGGTTCGCTGGTGATGCGTCGTCCGCGCGTTCGTGAACGGCCCAGCCGAGGAGAAGGACCCCCTATGTCGAGTAACACCGTCGCCGAATTCGCTGCCGAACTGAACAAACCCGTCTCGCTGCTGCTGGAGCAGTTCGCTGCCGCTGGCGTGGACAAGCGTGCGGGCAGCGATTCCGTGACCGAAGCGGACAAACAGCGCCTGCTGGCCTACCTCAAGGCGGCCCACGGCACCCAGGGTCAGGAGCGACGCAAGATCACCCTGACCAAGCGTTCGACCACTGAGATCAAGCAGGCCGACGCGTCGGGCAAGGCGCGCACGATCCAGGTCGAGGTGCGCAAGAAGCGCACCTTCGTCAAGCGTGACGACGAGACCGAGACGCGGGCACCGGAGGTGTCGGAGGCGGAGGAAGCGGCGCAGGCGACGGAGCTGGCGCGCCGCGAGGAAGAGGCGCGCCTGCAGGCCGAGCGCCTGCGCCAGGAAGAGGAGGCGCTGGCCCGCCAACGTCGCGAGCGTGAGGAGGCCGAGGCCCGCGCTGCCGAAGAAGCGCGCCTGGCGCGGGAGGCCGCCGAGGCGCGCGCCCGTGCCGAGCGCGAGGCGGCGCTCGCGCGCGCTCGCAACGAAGCCACCGCCACCGCCGATGTGGCGCCAGCGGCGGCCGAGAAGGCGCCCAACCCGTCCTTGAGCGACGCGGCGGCGCAAGAGGCTGCCGAGCGCCAAGCCGCGCAGCAGGCCGAGCAGGCCCGGCGTGAAGCCGAACGTGCCGCCGAGGAGGCGCGCGCGCGCGAGCTGGAAGAGCGCCGCCGCAAGGCGCTGGCCGAGGCGGAGGCGATTCGCGCCATGATGGCCCAGCCGCGCAAGGTGCTGGTGGCCAAAAAACCGGAGGAGCCCAAACCCGCGGCCGAGGCCAAACCCGGCCTCAAGGGCACGCTGCACAAACCGGCCGGCACGCCCGCGCGTCCGGCGCCGGCACCGGCTGCGCCTTCGGCCAAGAAAGAGGTCAAATCCGAAGCCTTGTCGTCGTCTTGGAAGGACGATGCGGCGAAGAAGAAAGAGCTCAAGACCCGGGGTGACAGTGGCCCGGCTCGTGGCGGCAGCAACTGGCGTGCCGGCCCCAAGGGCAAACCCGGCCGCGGTGGGCGCGACGAGCGCGATGGGCGCGGCCCGTCGTCGCCCGCGACGGCCGAGCAGCGTGTCATCGAGGTCCACGTGCCCGAGACCATCACAGTGGCCGAGCTGGCACACAAGATGGCACTCAAAGCGTCCGAGGTCATCAAGCAGCTCATGAAACTGGGCCAGATGGTGACCATCAACCAGTCGCTGGACCAGGATACGGCCATGATCGTGGTCGAGGAGCTGGGGCACAAGGCCATCGCCGCCTCGCTGGACGACCCGGAGGCGTTTTCGGAAGAGGAGGCCGTGCTGTACCAAGGCGAGCCCAAGCCGCGCCCGCCGGTGGTCACGGTCATGGGTCACGTGGACCACGGCAAGACGTCGCTGCTGGACTATATCCGCCGCTCCAAGGTCGCTGCGGGCGAAGCCGGCGGCATCACGCAGCACATCGGCGCCTATCACGTGGAGACGCCGCGCGGTGTCATCACCTTCCTGGACACGCCGGGCCACGAGGCGTTTACCGCGATGCGTGCGCGCGGCGCCCAGGCCACGGACATCGTGATCCTGGTGGTGGCCGCCGACGATGGCGTCATGCCGCAAACGCGCGAGGCGATCAAGCACGCCAAGGCGGCAGGGGTGCCGATCGTGGTGGCGTTGACGAAGATCGACAAGCCCGACGCCAACCCCGAGAAGGTCAAGCAAGAGCTGGTGGCCGAAGAAGTCGTGCCCGAGGAATACGGCGGTGACTCCCCCTTCATTGGGGTGTCGTCCAAGACCGGGCAGGGCATCGACGAGCTGCTGGAAAACGTGCTGCTGCAGGCCGAGGTGCTCGAGCTCAAGGCCCCGGTGGACGCCAAGGCCAAGGGGTTGGTCATCGAAGCCC
The DNA here is from genome assembly GCA_020723845.1 of Hydrogenophaga sp. Lineage (GTDB taxonomy): Bacteria > Pseudomonadota > Gammaproteobacteria > Burkholderiales > Burkholderiaceae_C > Tepidimonas. The sequence goes on along the minus strand of DYIC01000030.1, from coordinate 10,630 downwards.
GCCTGGACAAAGGCCGCGGCCCGGTGGCCACGGCGTTGGTGCAATCCGGCACGCTGCGCGTGGGCGACGTGGTGCTGGCGGGCCAGACGTACGGCCGGGTGCGCGCCATGCTCGACGAAAACGGTCGCCAGGTCAAGGAAGCGGGCCCGTCGATCCCGGTCGAAATCCAGGGGTTGGCGGAGGTTCCGCTGGCGGGCGACGACTTCATGGTCATGGCCGACGAGCGGCGCGCGCGCGAAATCGCCACCTACCGCGCGGGTAAGTACCGCAGCACCAAGCTGGCCAAGCAGCAAGCGGCCAAGCTGGAGAACATGTTTGCCGACATGACCGCGGGCGAGGTCAAGACCCTGCCCATCATCATCAAGGCCGACGTGCAGGGCTCGCAAGAAGCGCTGTCGACGGCGCTGCTCAAGCTCTCCACCGACGAGGTGCGTGTGCAGTTGGTCTACGCGGGCGTGGGCGGGATCAGCGAGTCCGACGTCAACCTGGCGATCGCCTCCAAGGCCATCATCATCGGCTTCAACGTGCGCGCCGATGCGAATGCGCGCAAGTTGGCCGAGTCGGCCGACGTCGAGATCCGCTACTACAACATCATCTACGACGCGGTCGACGAGATCAAGGCGGCCATGGCCGGGCTGCTGTCGCCCGAAAAGCGCGAAGAGGTCATCGGCATGGCCGAGGTGCGCACGGTGTTCGTGGCGTCCAAAATCGGCACGGTCGCCGGTTGCATGGTCACCCAGGGCTACGTCACGCGCTCGGCTCATTTCCGGCTCATCCGCGACAACGTCGTCGTCTACACGGGCGAACTGGAGTCGCTCAAGCGCTTCAAGGACGACGTGCGCGAGGTCAAGGAAGGCTTCGAGTGCGGCATCAAGCTCAAGAACTACAACGACATCAAGGAAGGTGACGTGCTGGAGTTCTTCGAGATCAAGGAAGTGGCGCGCACGCTGTAAGGAGCCCACATGCCCCCCCGCAAAGGTCCACACCGCAGCCACCAAGTGGCCGACCAAATCCAGCGCGACTTGAGCGAGCTGATTGCCCGCGAGCTCAAGGACCCGCGCATCGGCATGGTCACTATCCAGTCGGTGGAGGTGACGCCCGACTATGCGCACGCCAAGGTGTATTTCAGCGTCTTGGTGGGCGATCCGGCAGAGACCGAAGAGGCGCTCAACCAGGGCGCGGGTTTTCTGCGCAACGCGCTCTTCAAGCGTCTGCACATCCACACCGTGCCGACCTTGCATTTCGTGTACGACCGCAGCATCGAGCGCGCCGCCGACCTCAACGCCCTGATCGCCAAGGCGGTGGCATCGCGCGGCAAGGACGAGGACCCCGCATGACCGCCGAGCCCCGTGCACGGGTGCCGCGGCGCCCCGTGCATGGGGTGCTGCTGTTGGACAAGCCGCTGGGGCTCAGCGCCCAAGCGGCGGTGGCCAAAGTCAAGTGGCTGCTGGCAGCCGAAAAAGCGGGCCATACCGGCACGCTCGATCCGCTGGCCACGGGCCTGCTGCCCATCTGCCTGGGAGCCGCCACCAAGCTGGCCCAGGTGCACCTGGACGCCGACAAGGGCTACGAGGCGGTGCTGCGTCTGGGCGTGCGCACCCGCACCGGCGACGCCGAAGGCGAGGTGGTGGCGCGCGCGCCGGTGGATCCCGCGCTGCTCACGGCCGAACATCTGGACCGGGTGGCGCGGCGCTTCACGGGCGAGATCGAACAAATCCCGCCGATGCACAGCGCACTCAAAAAAGACGGGCGTGCCCTGTATGAATATGCCCGTGCCGGTGTCGAGGTCGAGCGCCCTGCGCGGCGCGTGACCATCCACGCGCTGACACTCGCCCCCGTGCCCGACGACCCGTCGGCCCTGACGCTGCGCGTGCGCTGCAGCAAGGGTACCTATGTGCGCACACTGGCCGAGGATATCGGCCAGGCGCTGGGGTGCGGCGCGCATCTGATCGCGCTGCGGCGTACCGCTACGGGCGGACTGAGTCTGTCCGACGCCATCACGGTCGATGCGCTGCAAGCCCTGCCACCGGACGAGCGGCGGTGCGCCGTGCGGCCGCCCGAGGTGCTGTTGCACGGCTGGCCCGAGATCGTGTTGAACGAGCGGGAAGCCGCGCGGTTTTTGTCGGGCCTGCGCCGTCGTGGCCCATGGCCCGACGCGGCGCATGTCGCCGTCTTCGGGGAACGCCCCCGTGCTTTGCTGGGCATCGCCCATTGCCAAGGGGGTGAGCTCATCCCCGACCGGCTGCTGACCCCCATCGAAATTGCCCAATGGCTGACCCAAGTTTCCCCATCATGAGCCGACCCATTCGCAACATCGCCATCATCGCCCACGTCGACCACGGCAAAACCACGCTCGTCGACCAACTGCTGCGCCAAAGCGGCACCTTCCGCGACAACCAACAGATCGGTGAGCGCGTGATGGACAGCAACGACCTCGAGCGCGAGCGCGGCATCACCATCTTGGCCAAAAACTGCGCCGTGCGTTGGAAGGACACGCACATCAACATCGTTGACACGCCCGGCCACGCCGATTTTGGCGGCGAGGTGGAGCGCGCGCTGTCGATGGTCGATGGCGTGCTGCTGCTCATCGATGCGCAGGAGGGGCCGATGCCGCAGACGCGCTTCGTCACCAAAAAAGCGCTGGCGCTCGGGCTCAAGCCGATCGTCGTCGTCAACAAGGTGGATAAACCCGGCGCGCGCCCGGACTACGTCATCAACGCCGCGTTCGATCTGTTCGACAAGCTGGGGGCCACCGACGAGCAGTTGGATTTTCCGGTGGTGTACGCCTCGGGCCTCAACGGCTGGGCGTCGCGTACCGAGGGTGAGCCCGGGCAAGCGTGGGGGACCGACATGGCCCCGCTGTTCGAGACCATCGTGCAGCACGTACCCGTGCACCAGGGCGACCCGAATGCGCCGCTGCAGCTGCAGATTTCGTCGCTGGATTATTCGTCGTACGTGGGGCGCATCGGGGTAGGGCGCATCAACGCAGGCACCATCCGCCCTGGCATGGAGGTGCTGGTGTGCGAAGGCCCCGACGGACCGCGCCGCAAGGGGCGCATCAACCAGGTGCAAACCTTCCAGGGCCTGGAGCGCGTGCTGGCCGACAGTGCCGGCCCGGGCGACATCGTGCTCATCAACGGCATCGAGGACATCGGCATTGGCGTGACGGTGTGCGACCCGCTCGATCCGCGTCCGTTGCCCATGCTCAAGGTCGATGAGCCGACGCTGACGATGAACTTCTGCGTCAACACGTCGCCGCTGGCGGGCCGCGAAGGCAAATACGTCACCAGCCGCCAGATCTGGGACCGCCTGCAGCGCGAGCTGCAGAGCAACGTGGCCCTGCGCGTGCGCGAGACCAGCGAAGACGGGGTGTTCGAAGTGTCGGGCCGCGGCGAGCTGCACCTGACCATTCTGCTGGAAAACATGCGCCGCGAGGGCTACGAGCTGGCGGTGTCCAAGCCGCGCGTGGTGTTCCAGGACATCGATGGCGTGCGCCACGAGCCGATCGAGCTGCTCACGGTGGATATCGAGGAGCCACACCAAGGGGCGGTGATGCAGGCGCTGGGCGAGCGCCGCGGGGAGCTGGTCAATATGGAGCCGGACGGGCGCGGGCGCGTGCGGCTGGAGTACCGCATTCCGGCGCGCGGCCTGATCGGGTTTCAGACCGAGTTTCTCAACCTCACGCGCGGCACGGGCCTGATGTCCAATATCTTCGACGGGTATGAGCCGTACAAGGGTGAGATTGCCAGCCGCAAGAACGGCGTGCTCATCAGCCAGGACGATGGCGAGATCGTGGCGTACGCGCTGGGCAAGCTCGACGACCGTGGGCGTATGTTCGTGCGCCCGGGCGATCCGGTCTACGAGGGCATGATCGTGGGCATCCACAGCCGCGACAACGACTTGGTGGTCAACCCGGTGCGCACCAAGCAGCTGACCAATTTCCGCGCCAGCGGCAAGGACGACGCCATCAAGCTCACGCCGCCCATCGAGCTGACGCTGGAGTACGCGGTCGAGTTCATCGAAGACGACGAGCTGGTCGAGATCACGCCCAAGAGCATCCGCCTGCGCAAGCGCTACCTGAAGGAGCACGAGCGCAAGCGCGCCAGCCGGGACGCGGCATGACGCTGCGTCACGGCCAGGCCGTCGTGTTGATGGTGGCGGTCGCGTTGCTCTGGAGCACGGCGGGTGTCGTCACGCGTCAGCTCGAGCAGGCGCAGGCGTTCGAGATCACGTTCTGGCGCAGTGCATTTACCGCGCTGTCGCTGGCGGTGATCCTGCCTGTGTGGCAAGGCGCAGACGTCTGGCGCCGTCTGATCGGCAGCGGCGCCGCGCTGTGGTTGTCGAGCTTGTGCTGGGCGGTGATGTTTACCGCGTTCATGGTCGCGCTGGCGCTGACCAGTGTGGCCAACGTGCTCATTACCCTCGCCGCCGGGCCACTGCTGACGGCGCTGGTGTCGCGGCTGTTCTTTGGTCAGCGGCTACCGCCGCACACCTGGGCTGCGATTGCGGTGGCGGGCGCGGGTATTGCCTGGATGTTCGCCCAACAGCTCGGCAACGGCGGTTGGCTGGGCAGCTTGGTGGCGCTCGGCGCACCGTTGGGGGGCGCGTTCAACTGGAACCTGGTGCAGCGCAGCCAGCGCGAGGGGCAGGGGGTCGATCTGGTGCCGGCGGTGCTGCTGGGGGCGTTGCTGTCGGCCGCCGTCACCCTGCCGCTCGCGTGGCCCTGGCAGGCCAGTGCGCACGATGTGGCCTGGCTGGCCGGGCTGGGGCTGTTTCAATTGGCGCTGCCTTGCGTGCTGGCCGTGGTGTGTGCGCGCGTGCTCAAGCCGGCCGAGGTGTCATTGCTGGCGTTGCTGGAGGTGCTGTTTGGCATCTTGCTGGCGTGGATCGGCGCGGGCGAAGTGCCGTCGCCCGCCGTGTGGCAAGGCGGCGCGCTGGTGCTGGGGGCCTTGTTCGCCCATCTGGGCTGGACCTACCGGAAGGAGACCTTTTCATGACGGCGAGTTGGAGCGATTTCATCCAAGCGGAGCGCACGGCCAATGGGGTGGGGCGCATCACGCTGAACCGCCCGCGCGCGCTCAACGCGCTCGATCTGGGCATGGTGCGGGCGTTGACGGCGACCTTGCTGCAATGGCGCGATGACCCCGAGGTGCGCGCCGTGGCCATCCGCGGCATGGGGCGGGACGGGCCTTTCAGCGCTTTTTGTGCGGGTGGGGACATTCGGTTCTTCCACCAGGCGGCGCTGGCGGGCGACGCGCGGCTGGAGGATTTCTTCACCGAGGAATACACGCTCAACCACCTCATCTTCACCTATCCCAAACCCTATGTCGCATTCATGGATGGCGTGGTCATGGGCGGCGGCATGGGGATCAGCCAGGGGGCGGCATGCCGCATCGTCACCGAGCGCACCAAAATGGCGATGCCGGAGACGAATATTGGTCTGTTTCCAGACGTGGGCGGCGGGTTTTTTCTGAGTCGCTGCCCCGGGCACGTGGGCGAGTACCTGGGCCTGACCGGTGCCGTGATCGGCGCACCGCAAGCGCTGGCTTGGGGCTTGGCCGATGTGGCCGCGCCCGCCGACGATCTGCCGCGCGCCTGGGAGGCGCTCGCCACCCTCGACGCGGCCACGCCGCCAGCGTGGCTCGCGGCATGGCAGGAGTGGATGGCGCGTGCCGACTGGCAGCCAGCACCCGCGCAGCGCACGGTAGCGCCCCTGCCCACCGAGGTGGAGTCGGCCTTTGGCGAGCCGACGGTGGCGGCCATTGTGCAGCGCCTGCAGGCCGCCGACACCGAGGCGGCCCGCCAGACCAAAACCCTGCTGCGCCAGCGCAGCCCGTTGATGCTGCACGTGGTGCTGGCGCAGATTCGCCGCGCGCGCCACCTGTCGTTGGCCGATGACCTGCGCCTGGAGCGCGACTTGGTACGGCATTGCTTCCATCCGCTGCACCTGGGGCGCACGCCCGCGCAGAGCGAGACGGTCGAAGGCATTCGCGCGCTGGCCGTCGACAAGGACCATCAGCCGCGCTGGAACCCCGGCTGCATCGAAGACGTCACGCCCGAGATGGTGGCGCCGTTTTTCGACAGCCCCTGGCCCGCGCATGCGCATCCGCTGCGGGCCTTGGCGTGAAGCGCGGCGGGCTTTAGCGCAGCCGGTGCTTCATCGCCCGCTCGACCTCGCGTTTGCCCTCGCGTTCCTTGATCGTGTCGCGCTTGTCGTGCTGCGCCTTGCCGCGCGCGAGCGCGATCTCGCACTTGACCTTGTTGCCCTTCCAGTGCAGGTTCAGCGGCACCAGGGTGTAGCCTTTTTGCTCTACCTTGCCGATCAAGCGCCGGATTTCGGCTTTGTGCATCAGCAGTTTGCGCGTGCGGTCGCTGTCGGCGCGGATGTGAGTGGAGGTGCTGCGTAAGGGGTGGATGAGGCAGCCGATCAGAAACAGCTCGCCGTCGCGCACGACCACGTAGCCCTCGGTGATTTGCACCTTGCCTTCGCGGATGGCTTTGACCTCCCAGCCCTGCAGCACGATGCCGGCCTCGTAGCGCTCCTCGATGTGGTAGTTGAAGAACGCCTTTTTGTTTTCGGCGATGCGGCTGGCAGTGTGGGCGTGGGACGGCTTGCTCGGCATAGAAACTACAATCCAGACAGGGCCGACGATTGTATGAAACCGAAAACCGTACGCAAGTCCGTGCTCGTCTGGCACAGCCCGCACGAAATGTTCGAGCTGGTCAGTGACGTGGAGCGCTATCCCGAATTTTTGCCTTGGTGCGATGCCGGCCAAGTGCTCGAGCGCACGCCGGACGGCATGGTCGCGTCGATCGGGATGCACTTTGGCGGCGTGCACAAGCGCTTCACCACGCGCAACGTGCACGAGGCCGACCGCCGCATTCACCTGCGCTTGGTGGAGGGGCCCTTTTCCGAGCTGGAGGGGGTATGGGAGTTCCAGCCCGTGGGCGACGGCACCCAGCGCGCCTGCCGCATCGAGTTCACGCTGCGCTACGGCTTTTCCAGCAGCGTGCTCGCCGCCCTCGTGGGGCCGGTATTCGATCGCATCGCCAACACCTTAGTCGACGCGTTCGTCAAGCGCGCGGACCAGATCTACGGGGCCTGAGGTGCGTGTCACCGTCGTTTGGGCGCCCGCGGCGCGCACTGTCCAGGAAGCAATGCTGGAGCTGCCGGAGGGCACGACCGCTGCGCAGGCGCTGGCCCACACTGGCTGGGCCGATGCGCAGGACGTGGCGCAGCGCGACCCGCGCGCCTTGAGCGTGTGGGGCCGCGCCGTGGCTCGTGATGCGCCCCTGCGCGACGGCGACCGGCTGGAAGTCACTCGGCCCCTGCGCGTCGACCCCAAGGTCGCCCGACGCGAGCGGTTTGCCCGGCAGGGCGCGCGTGCCCCGGGGCTGTTCGCGCGGTCGCGGCGCCCGCGGTGATCGAGGTCGATCCGGTCCATCCACGGGCCGCCTTGGGTCTTGGGCCGCGCAAGTGGCCGCATACAATAGCGCTTTTGGAGCCAACCCCATGCGCCTGCTCGGAAAAGCGTTGACCTTCGACGATGTGTTGCTGGTCCCCGCGTATTCGCAAATCCTGCCCAAGGATACGTCACTCGCCACGCGCCTGACGCGCGACATCACCCTGAACCTGCCACTGGTGTCCGCCGCCATGGACACCGTCACCGAGGCGCGCTTGGCCATCGCCATCGCGCAAGAAGGCGGTATCGGCATCGTGCACAAAAACCTGTCGGTGCAGGAGCAAGCCGCTCACGTGGCCAAGGTCAAGCGCTACGAGTCTGGCGTGTTGCGCGACCCAGTGGTCATCAGCCCTGAGACGACCGTGCGCCAGGTCGTTGAGCTGTCGAACGAGCTGGGCGTATCGGGCTTTCCGGTCGTCGAGGGTGGCAAGGTGGTCGGCATCGTCACCGGTCGCGACTTGCGCTTCGAGACGCGCATGGACATCCCCGTGCGCGAGATCATGACCCCGCGCGAGCGGCTGATCACCGTGCCCGAAGGCACCACGCCCGAGGCGGCCAAGGCGTTGCTCAACAAGCACAAGTTGGAGCGGCTGTTGGTGGTCAACGACGCCTTCGAGCTCAAGGGGCTCATCACGGTCAAGGACATCACCAAGCAGCTCAACTTCCCCAACGCGGCCCGCGACGAGAGTGGCCGCTTGCGTGTCGGGGCGGCCGTGGGTGTGGGCCCCGGCACCGAAGAGCGCGTCGAGGCCCTGGTGCGCGCGGGCGTGGATGTGATCGTGGTCGACACCGCCCATGGGCACAGCAAAGGGGTGCTGGACCGGGTGCGCTGGGTCAAGCAGAACTACCCCCAAGTGCAGGTCGTGGGCGGCAATATCGCCACGGGCGAAGCGGCGCGGGCCCTGGTGGAAGCGGGGGCCGATGCGGTCAAGGTGGGCATCGGCCCCGGTTCGATCTGCACCACGCGTATCGTGGCCGGCGTGGGTGTGCCGCAGATCACGGCCATCGACAACGTGGCCCAGGCCCTGAAGGGCACGGGCGTGCCCCTGATTGCCGATGGCGGCATCCGCTACAGCGGCGACATCGCCAAAGCACTGGCCGCTGGCGCCCACGCCGTGATGATGGGCGGCATGTTTGCCGGCACCGAAGAGGCACCGGGTGAAGTCATCCTCTACCAGGGCCGCAGCTACAAGAGCTACCGTGGTATGGGCTCGATCGGCGCCATGAAGGCGGGCAGCGCCGACCGTTATTTCCAGGAAAACGACGAAACCGCCAACCCCAACGCCGACAAACTGGTACCCGAGGGTATCGAGGGGCGGGTGCCGTACAAGGGTTCCGTGGTGGCCATCATTTTCCAGATGGCGGGCGGTATCCGCGCGGCACTCGGCTACTGCGGTTGTGCCAATATCGATGAGCTGCACCAAAAGGCGGCCTTCGTGCAGATCACGGCCGCGGGCATCCGCGAGAGCCACGTGCACGACGTGCAGATTACCAAGGAAGCGCCCAACTACCGGCTCGACTGATCACTGGCTCGACGGATGGCCGCCCCGATGGCACACGACAAAATCCTCATTCTCGACTTCGGCTCGCAAGTCACCCAGCTCATCGCGCGCCGCGTGCGCGAGGCGCACGTGTATTGCGAGGTCCATCCGTGCGATGTCAGCGACGACTGGGTGCGGGCCTATGCAGCCGACGGGCGGCTCAAGGGCATCATCCTGTCGGGCAGCCACGCCAGCGTGTACGAGGTGGATGACCGCGCGCCCGATGCGGTGTTCGAGCTCGGCGTGCCGGTGCTGGGCATTTGCTATGGCATGCAAACCATGGCCCAGCAACTGGGGGGCAGGGTCGAGGGCTCGCCCACGCGCGAGTTTGGCTACGCCGAGGTGCGTGCGCGTGGCCACACCGCACTGTTGCGCGATATCGCCGATTTCCACACCCCCGAGGGCCATGGCATGCTCAAGGTGTGGATGAGTCACGGCGACAAAGTGGTTGAGATGCCGCCGGGCTTCAAGCTCATGGCCAGCACCGATGCCTGCCCGATCGCCGGCATGGCCGACGAGACGCGGCGCTTCTATGGCGTGCAGTTCCACCCCGAGGTCACGCACACGGTGCAAGGGCGCGCGATCCTGGAGCGCTTCGTGCTCGACATCTGCGGCGCGCGGCCGGACTGGATCATGCGCGACCACATCGAGGAAGCGGTGCAAGCGATCCGGCAGCAAGTGGGCGACGAGGAAGTCATCCTGGGACTGTCGGGTGGCGTGGACTCGTCGGTGGCCGCGGCGCTGATTCATCGCGCCATCGGCGACCAGCTCACTTGCGTCTTCGTCGACCATGGTCTGCTGCGGCTGCACGAGGGGGACATGGTGATGGACATGTTCGCCGGCAAGCTGCATGCCAAGGTCATCCGCGTGGACGCAAGCGACCTGTTTTTGCGCGAGCTCTCGGGCGTGACCGACCCGGAGCAAAAGCGCAAAATCATCGGCCGACTGTTCGTGGACGTGTTCAAGGCCGAAGCCGAAAAACTCAAGGCCGCGCGCCCCGGCTCCAAAGGCGCGCAATGGCTGGCGCAGGGCACCATTTATCCGGATGTGATCGAGTCGGGCGGCGCCAAGAGCAAGAAGGCGGTCACCATCAAAAGCCACCATAACGTGGGCGGCCTGCCCGAGCAACTGGGGCTGAAATTGCTGGAGCCGCTGCGCGACCTGTTCAAGGACGAGGTCCGCGAGCTGGGCGTGGCGCTGGGCTTGCCGCACGACATGGTGTACCGTCACCCGTTCCCCGGGCCGGGCCTGGGGGTGCGCATTCTGGGCGAGGTCAAAAAGGAATACGCCGACCTGCTGCGCCGGGCCGATGCCATCTTCATCGAAGAACTGCGCTCCACCATCGAGCCGCACAGTGGCAAGCCGTGGTATGACCTGGTCAGCCAGGCGTTTACGGTCTTTTTGCCCGTCAAGAGCGTGGGCGTCATGGGCGATGGCCGCACCTACGACTACGTGGTGGCGCTGCGCGCGGTGCAAACCAGCGATTTCATGACCGCCGACTGGGCCGAGCTGCCCTACAGCCTGCTCAAGCGCATCTCCAGCCGCATCATCAACGAAGTGCGCGGTATCAACCGCGTGACCTACGACGTCAGCTCCAAGCCGCCGGCGACGATTGAGTGGGAGTGA
>DYIC01000029.1 GCA_020723845.1 Hydrogenophaga sp. | reverse complement strand
GCGGCGGCATCGAAGGTCGAAGCGGGCGAGGGAAAGGGGCCTTGATCCCCTTTGGTCAACAAAGCCCAGATACCGACCACCAATGCGAGGCCGGCCAGGCCAGCGAACCCACGCCCCCAAAACCCAGCCAGCCGCGGCCGCAGAGGCGCACGACCCATGGCCGGGCCTTTCGGCAGCGTGTGCGATGGGACCGTCTGGCGAACCTCGCTGCGGTCTTCTGTGGGCGCCTCATCCAGAGGCAAATGAAAAATGGCGGCAACCATGACGTGCTCCCGGTGAAATCAGGCTTTGATGGCGAAGCTATCGGCGTACTTGGCAGGGTCTTTGCCATCCCATACCCTGCCGTCGATGAATTTGCTGCTGCGCAATGTGTCTTTGGGTACGCTGATACCCATGGCGGAAGCCACCGAACGATAGAGCTCGATTTGGTTGACCTGCTTGGCCACCGCGAGGTAATCGGGATGGCTGGTGAGCAAGCCCCAGCGCTTGTGTTGCGTCAAGAACCACATGCCATCCGACAAATACGGATAATTGACCTTGCCATCGTTGAAGAACTTCATGTGGTTCGGGTCGTCCCAGGTTTTTCCCAACCCATTTTGATAACGCCCAAGTATGCGCTGGTTGATCGTGTCGACACTGGTATTGACATACGCTTTTTGGGCAATCGTTTCCGCCATCTTCAGCTTGTTCGACAGGCTAGCGTCGATCCAGCGGCTGGCCTCGAGCACCGCCATCATCACTGCGCGTGTCGTGTTCGGGTATTTTTTTACGAACTCCGCCGTCGTTCCCAACACCTTCTCGGGATGATCGGGCCAAACATCCTGGGTGGTGTTGGCGGTGATACCAATGCCATCCATGATGGCGCGATGATTCCATGGCTCGCCGACACAAAAGCCATCCATATTGCCCACGCGCATGTTGGCAACCATTTGCGGCGGGGGCACGGTGATCGTCTTGACATCCCGAAACGGATGGATGCCATACGTCGCCAACCAGTAATAGATCCACATGGCGTGGGTACCGGTCGGAAAGGTTTGCGCAAAGGTATATTCACGTTTATTGGTGGCCATGTATTTGGCCAAGGACGGACCATCGATCGCGCCTTTGTCGGCCAACGCCTTGGATAGCGTGATCGCCTGGCCGTTGTGATTGAGCCCCATCAAAACGGCCATGTCCTTTTTGGGGCCGCCGACGCCCAGGTGGACGCCATAGACCAATCCATAGAGGACGTGGGCCATGTCCAGGTCACCGTTGACCAGCTTGTCACGCACGCCTGCCCAGCTTGCCTCTTTGGTGGGAACGATGGTGACACCGTACTTCTTGTCAAAGCCCAGCACGTTGGCCATGACGACACTGGCGCAGTCGGTGAGCGGGATGAAACCGATCTTGACTTCGGTTTTTTCCGGCGCATCCGAGCCGGCAGCCCACACCGGCAGATGGCCCAAAGCGGTAAATAGAGGGGCGCTGGTCAACGCTGCGCCTTGGCCGAGCCAGCGGCGCCGGGTGACACCCTGGGTTTGCGTGGCACCGTCGGCGACCTCGCGACAGGTGACGGACGACAACGCTGAAGACGAGTCGCGGGAAGGGGATGTCATGGTTACGGCTCCTGATCACTGATCAAAAAATTGGCACCCAAAACACGAACGGCGTCCGTCCCCTCAGGCAGGGGCCACTGCCAGGGCGAGGGACGCCGTTGTCCTCTCGATCGAACGCCACACTCGCAAAGCGTCCGTCGGCATTGACGGGTTTTGCGTTCGTTTGAGAATTAGCACAAAGCGTGCCAACCGATGCATGCCCCCCCGCTCAGAGGACAGACTGCGCGGCGGTTTTGTCGTGCGCTCGTCCGTCGCCGCCGGCGGCACTGCTGCGGTGCAACATAAGCACCAACGCAGTGCAGCGGGTCCCCCTAGTTAGGCACCACCCGACGCCGAAATCCAGCGCGCGGCCGCGGCCAGCGAAATGCGTCGGTCCATGGCCAAGCGTCGTAGCGCTTGGTGCGCCTGCGCTTCGGTGGCCCCTTGATCGATCAAAACCGCCTTTGCATGATCGATCCAATGTTGGTCTGCCAAACGCTGGCGAAGGGTCCGCAGGTCCTCGATGGGGGCCGAGGGCGCAGCCGGTCGCCGCGCTTGAGGCGCTGACGCGGGCACGGAGCGCGGCGCCGCCTTCTCCGTCGGCTCCTCTGCGTTGCCCCAAGCGGCATGCCAACGCAACTCTTCTTCGTGAAGCGCATCGATGCGCTGCGTACACGCCTCGAACCACGACTGAATGGCGCGCGCGGGCTCGCGCGGGCAGCCGCCGACGCTGAGCAGTAACGCACGCCAACGTTGCAAGTCGGCCGTCCACGGGCCGTCTTCCCTGGCGGGCAGCGCTTGTGTGCGCACCAGTGCAGCGCGCAGCTCGTCCTGGCGCTCGATCAGCGCCGCTAGCCACTGACGCTGGCTGTCATCAACGGGACACTCCCCCAACAATGCGCTGCCCACCGCGCGCTCTTGGCCGCACAGCTCCTTGTACCGGATGAGGGTCAACCAAATCGCGACGCGTGCGGCATCGGCCGTCTCACCCAGCACCCAGCCCAGCTCGGCCTGGACGTGCAGCATGGACGCAATGGCGCTGGTCCAACGCGACGTCGCGGCTGGCCAACCCAGCGCACGGTCGTCAATCTGCAAGCGAAGCCCTTGCAGGGCCGCTTGCGCGCGCGCGATATCGGCCACCGCCCCCCAAAGGGCCGGCCACGCCGCCGCCACTGGCTGCTCGGCCAGCGCGTCGATCGCCTGTTGCCACTCCCGCCAACGGGCATCGGCATCGATGCGGGCACGGCGGACGCCCGCTCGTGCCTCCGGGTCAGCCACGGTGAGCCAGCGATTGCTCCAGCCCCGCTCGCGCTGCGCATGATGGACCCATTGCGCCGAGACGCCGATGGCCTGCAGCACGTGGCCGATCCAGTGCAAATGGGCCCGCTGCGCTGCGTGCATCCGCTCGCAGCAACGCAAGAAAAACGGTTCGTGATCGGGTGATGGCACACCGGTGAGTAAGCAACCGGCGTGCCATTCGGCATTTAGACCCGCTCCAGCACCAGCGCGATGCCCTGCCCCACGCCGATGCACATGGTGCACAGGGCGTAGCGGCCGCCGATACGGTGCAGTTGGTTGACCGCCGTCGTCGCCAGCCGCGCACCGCTGGCCCCCAGCGGATGGCCGAGCGCGATCGCGCCGCCGTTGGGGTTGACGCGCGGGTCGTCGTCGGCCAGGCCCAATTGGCGCAGCACGGCCAGCCCTTGCGCGGCAAACGCCTCGTTGAGCTCGATGACGTCCATTTGATCGAGCGTGAGACCGGTGAGGGCCAGGACCTTGCGCGTCGCCGGGGCGGGTCCGATACCCATGATGCGCGGCGGCACACCGGCTACCGCCATGCCCACCACGCGCGCGCGCGGCGTCAAGCCGTGGCGTACCGCGGCCGCTTCGCTGGCCAGGATGAGCGCACAAGCGCCGTCGTTGACGCCCGAGGCGTTGCCGGCGGTCACCGTGCCGTCCGGTCGCACCACGCCCTTGAGCTGGGCCAACGCCTCCAGCGTCGTCTCGCGCGGATGCTCGTCGCGGTCGACGACGATCGGCTCGCCTTTTTTCTGTGGGATCGTGACGGGCACGATCTCCTGTGCAAAGAAACCCGCGCGCTGCGCGGCGAGTGCCTTGTGCTGCGACGCCAGTGCCATGCGGTCCTGATCTGCGCGGCTGATGCCGAATTCGGCGGCGACGTTTTCGGCCGTCTCGGGCATCGAGTCGACACCGTAGCGTGCCTTCATGAGCGGGTTGATGAAGCGCCAGCCGATCGTTGTGTCGTAGATCGCGTTCTGGCGCGAAAAAGCGGTCTCTGCTTTGGGCATGACGAACGGCGCGCGACTCATGCTCTCGACGCCGCCGGCGATCATCAGCTCGGCTTCTGCGGTCTTGATGGCACGCGCGGCGGTACCCACGGCGTCCAGGCCGGAACCACACAAGCGGTTGACCGTCGCCCCCGGCACGTCGAGCGGCAGGCCAGCCAGCAGCGCCGCCATACGCGCAACGTTGCGGTTGTCCTCACCGGCTTGGTTGGCGCAGCCCAGGATCACGTCACCGACGGCACCCCAATCGACCCGAGGGTTGCGCGCCATGAGCGCCGCGATGGGGATGGCGGCCAGGTCGTCGGTGCGCACGCTGGACAAGGCACCGCCGTAGCGGCCGATGGGGGTGCGAACGGCGTCGCAAATAAAGGCATGGGTCATGCGGGACTCCCGAAGGCAGAAAAACGCCCGAACGGCGGTCAGGCAAGGGGACCGAGGCCAGCGCGCATCACGCGCGCTTGGCCACCAGCGTCAGGATGTCGTAGCTGGCCACCAGCTCGCCGCGCTGGTTGGTCACTTCGACGTCCCAGGCCACCACGCCTTGGCCGCGCCCTTGCGCGTCGGTTTTCTGGCGGTCGATCTTGCGCTTGCAGGTCAGGCGCGCCTGGATCGTGTCGCCGATCGCCACCGGCTTGACGAAGCGCAGCGTGTCCAGCCCGTAGTTGGCCAGCACCGGCCCTGGCGCGGGGGAGACGAACAGGCCCGCCGCCGCCGACAGCACGAAATAACCGTGCGCGATGCGCTGGCCGAACGGCGAATCCTTGGCGGCGATGTCGTCGAAGTGCATGTAGAAGTAGTCGCCCGACAGGCCGCCGAAGGCGACGATGTCGGCCTCGGTGACGGTGCGCCGGTGGGTCAGCAGGCTCTCGCCCACGCGCAGGTCCTCGAAATGGCGGCGGAACGGGTGCATATCGGTCTCGATGCGCGCCGCGCCGCGCACGTACTCGCCGCTGATGGCGGCCAGCATGGTGGGCGAACCCTGCACCGCGGCGCGCTGCAGATAGTGCTTGACGGCACGCAGGCCACCCAGCTCCTCGCCGCCGCCGGCACGCCCGGGGCCACCGTGCTTGAGGTGCGGCAGCGGCGAGCCGTGGCCGGTGGACTCCGGCGCAGCCTCGCGATCCAGCACCAGCAAGCGGCCGTGCCAGGCGGCCGCCACGGGAATCGCCCGGGCGGCGATCTGGGGGTCGCGCGTGACCAGCGTGCCGACGAGGCTGCCGCGCCCGCGGGCGGCCAGCGCCAACGCTTCGTCGAGGTCATCGTAGGGCAGCAACGTGCTCACGGGCCCGAAGGCCTCCACGTCGTGCACCGCGTCGTGGCGGTGCGGGTCGCGGCTGCACAGCAGCGTGGGCGGAAAAAACGCCCCCTGCTCGGTGCCCTCGCCCACGGGCGCAAAGTTCGGCCCACCGTCCCACACCACCTCGGCACCTTGGCGCAACAGCGCCACGCGTTCGGCCACGTCGCGCTGCTGCGCGTGCGACGCGAGCGCCCCCATGCGCACCGCCTCCAACGCTGGGTCGCCAACGACCACCTTGGCCAAGCGCGCGCACAGGCGTTCGGCCACCGCATCCAAATACCGCCGCGGCACCAGTGCACGGCGGATGGCGGTGCACTTTTGCCCCGCTTTGACCGTCATTTCGCGCGCCACCTCCTTGACATAAAGGTCGAACTCCTCGTCGTCCGGCGTCACGTCGGGCGCCAGGATGGCGCAGTTGAGCGAATCGGCCTCGGCGTTGAAGGGAACGGCATGCTGCACCAAGTGGGGGTTGGCGCGCAGCCGCGCTGCCGTATCGGCCGAGCCGGTAAACGTCACCACGTCGCAGCCTTGCAGGCGGTCGAGCAGATCACCCGTGGCGCCGATGACGAGCTGCAGCGCACCCGCGGGCAGTAGGCCGCTGTCGATGATCAGGCGCACCAGCGCTTCCGCCAGGTAGCTGGTCGCGGTGGCCGGTTTGGCGATGCAAGGCATACCGGCCAAAAACGTTGGCGCAAACTTCTCGAGCAACCCCCAGACGGGGAAGTTGAACGCGTTGATGTGAACCGCCACACCACCGCGCGGCACCAGAATGTGGGTACCGGCAAAATGCCCCTGCTTGCCCAGTGGCACCACCGGCCCCTCGTGCCAAAGATTGCCGCTGGGCAGTTCGTTGCTGCCCAGGCTGGCGTAGGCAAACAGCGTGCCGATCCCGCCCTCGATATCGATCCAGCCGTCGGCGCGCCTGGCACCCGTGTGGGCGGACCAGGCATAGAGCTGCTCCTTGCGCTCGGTCAGAAACTTCGCCAGCGCCTTCAGACACGCCGCGCGCTGCTGGAAGTCAAGCCGAAGCAGCGCGGGCACGGCGCGGCGGCCGTGCTCGAGCGCTTCGGCAAAATCGATCGCCTCGGCATGGGTGGCGGCCACAGGCGCGCCGTTGACGGCACTGCGCAGCACTTGGCTGGGAGACTGGCCGATCCAGCGGCCGGCGATGTGGCTTTGCAAAACGGGAGGGTTCATGGACAGCGGCAACGAAAGGTTCAGGAAGCGGCGGGCGCGGCGGCGCGCTGGCCACCGAGTCCGAGATAGGTTTCGATGATGCGGCGGTCGTGCAACAGGTCCTCCGCGTCGCCTTGTAGCGCCACGGCGCCCATCTCGAGCACGTAGCCCCGGTCGGCGATCTGCAGCGCCGCGCGCGCGTTTTGCTCGATCAGCAGCACCGACACACCCACCTCGCGCAGACGCGCGACGGTGCTGAGCACCTCGCGCACGATCAACGGCGCCAGCCCCAGCGAGGGCTCGTCGAGCATCAGCAGCCGCGGCTTGGCCATCAACGCACGGCCGATGGCCAGCATCTGGCGCTCCCCACCCGACAACGTGGCTGCCATCTGGGCACGGCGCTCGCGCAGGCGCGGGAAGATGGCAAACACCTCTTCCATGCGCTCGCGCTGGGTGCGGTCGCCACGGCGCCAGCGCGCGAATCCACCCAGCAGTAGGTTGTCCTCGACCGACATCTCGCCAAACAACTCGCGCTTTTCGGGCACCAGCGCCACTTGGCGCGCGACCATGCGCTCGACGCTGGGGCGGGACACCACCGTACCCTCGACGGCCAGCGTGCCGCGCGAAGGCAGCAGCCCCATCGCGGCATTGAGCAGCGTGGTCTTGCCCGCACCGTTGGGGCCAATGACGGTAACGATCTCGCCCTCGTGCACATCCAGGTCCACCTGGTGCAGCGCCTCTACCGGGCCGTAGGACACGCAAAAGCCGCGCAGCTGCAACAGTGGGGTCCTGAGCGCGGTCATGCGGCATCTCCCGCGGGCAGATCGTCACCCAGATAGGCCGCCAATACGCGCGGGTCGCGCTGCACCTCGGCCGGGGTGCCACGCGCGATCACGGTACCAAAGTCCAGCACCGTGATGCGGTCGGCCAGGTTCATGACGAATTCCATATCGTGCTCCACGATCAGGATGCCGAGGCCCTCACGGCGCAACTGGTCGAGCAGGCGCGCCAGCGCCTGCTTCTCCAGATGGCGCAGGCCGGCCGCCGGCTCGTCGAGCAACAGCAGCGCAGGCTGCCCCGCCAGCGCGCGCGCAATCTCGACGATGCGCTGCTGCCCCAGCGGCAGCGAGCCGGCTGGTGTCTCCGCATGCTCGGCCAAGCCGCAGCGCTCGATCTGGCGCATCGCCTCGGCCAGCAACGCGGCCTCCTCACGCCGATCCAGACGCAGCATGCTCGCCAGCCAACCGCTTCGGCCCCGCAGATGGGCACCCAGCGCCACGTTGTCGAGCACGCTGCGCTGACCCAACAGCCGCACGTGTTGAAACGTGCGGCCCAGCCCGCGCGCGGCGAAGGCCCGCGAGGGCTGCCCCGTCATCGGCTCGCCCAACAGTCGCACCTCGCCCTCGGTCGGATCGTCCACGCCCGAGATCATGTTGAAAAACGTACTCTTGCCCGCGCCGTTGGGGCCGATCAACGCGTGCACCTCGCCGGCGCGCACATCGAGCGAGACCTGCGCGTTGGCCACCAGGCCACCGAAGCGCTTGGTTACCTCGCGCGCCTCGATGAGCACGGTGCCGGGCGGCGGCAGTGCCCGGCTCGGCAAGGCCGTGGGCGCAGGAAGCCGCCGCGGTGTCGGCCGCACCCCCAGGCGCTGCGCCCAACCGGCGAGCGTCGGCCACAGCCCGTCGGCGTAGCGCTGCAGCACCAGCATCATCAGCAGGCCAAAGACGATGATTTCGAAATTGCCGCTCATGCCAAACAACTTGGGCAGCCAGTCCTGCAACTGCTCTTTGAGCAGCGCAATCAGGGTCGCGCCCAGCACCGCGCCCCACAGGTGGCCCGATCCGCCGACCACGGCCATGAACAGGTATTCGATGCCGATGTTGAGGTTGAACGGCGTCGGGTTGACGAAGCGCTGCAGGTGCGCGTAGAGCCAGCCCGACAGGGCGGCGAGCAGCGCCGCCAGCACGAACACCCGGATGCGCTGGCATGCGGTATCCACGCCCATCGACTCGGCCATCAGGCGCCCGCCCTTGAGGGCACGGATGGCGCGCCCCTGACGCGAGTCGAGCAGGTTGTGCGCCGCCCAAATCGCCAGCAACAGCACCGCCCAAATGACGATCCCGAGCGCCCGCGGGTCGGCCAGCGACCAACCCATCACCGTCAGCGGCGGAATGCCGGTCAGCCCGGTGTGCCCCCCCAGAAACGCGAGGTTGCCGAACAAAAAATACAGGCTCAAGCCCCAGGCGATGGTGGCCAGCGGCAGGTAGTGCCCGCCCAGGCGCAGCGTGACCGCCCCCAACCCCCACGCCACCAGGAGCGTGAGCACCAAGCCCAGCGCCAGCCCGACCCAGGGCAGCGCCTCGGCAGGCACGCCCGACAACGCCGCCGCCACCTCGGGCGCGGTGCACACCCAGGCGGTGGCGTAGGCGCCCAACCCGACGAACGCGGCTTGGCCAAACGAGGTCATGCCCCCGACCCCGGTCAGCAGCACCAGCCCCAGCGCGACCAGCGCGTGCAGACCGATGTAGTTGAGCAGCGTGACCGTGAAGTCGGGCAGCGCCCCCCAAGCGGCGGCCAGCGCGAGCACGAAGCCGACCGTGACCCGGCGCGGGGTGAGCAGGGGCACGGACGTCGGCACCGACGCGCCGGTGGTGGTCGTGGTGGACTGGGGCGCACTCATTCCTCATCCTCCACATGGTGGCTGCGCAGCGAACGCCACAGCAGCACCGGAATGATCAGCGTGAACACCAGCACCTCCTTGAACGCGCTGGCCCAAAAGGACGCAAAGGCCTCGAGCTGCCCCACCAGCACCGCCCCCAGCAGCGCCACGGGGTAGCTGGCCAGCCCGCCAATGATGGCGGCCACGAACCCCTTGAGGCCAATCAGAAAACCGGTGTCGTAGTAGATCGTGGTGATGGGCGCGATGAGCAGGCCCGAGACCGCGCCGATGAGCGCCGCCAGCGCAAAGCTCACGTCGCCCGAGAGCTCGGTCGGGATGCCCATCAGGCGGGCGCCGACGCGATTGATGGCGGTGGCCCGCAGCGCCTTGCCCAGCAGCGTGCGCTCGAAGAAAACGAACATCGCCCCCACCAATGCGACCGTCACCCCCAGCACGACCAGTGACTGGCCACTGACGGGAATGCCGCCCAGCTCGAAGCGCGCCTCGGAAAACGCTGGCGTGCGCGAGCCTTCGGCACCGAAAAACCACAACCCCAGCCCCATGAGCACACCGTGCAGCGCCACCGACACGATCAGCAGCACCAGCACCGTGGCGTGCGCCAGCGGCCGAAACGCGAGGCGGTAAATCAGTGGCCCCAGTGGTGTGACGACCAACAGCACGGTCAGCGCCTTGCCCAGCAGCGACTCCGGCCGCCACCACACCGCCAGCGCTGCCAGCACGGGCAACACCCCGCACCACAAGGCGGTAGACCACCAGTCCACCGCCGCACCGCGCTGCAGGCGCCACAGCTCCAGCACCAGCGTCACGGCCGCCAGCGTGCACAGCAGCCACAGCGTGGCCGGGGTGCCGCCGGCCTGCAGCACCGCCATCGTCAGCGCGCCGTAGGCCACGAGTTCGCCCTGCGGCACGAAGATCACCCGCGTGACGGAAAACACCAGCACCAACGCCAGCGCCATGAGCGCGTAGATGGCGCCATTGATGATGCCGTCTTGCGCCAGAAAGAGCGCGATTTGCCCATCCATGCGGTCATACCCCACCACCGGACGCGCGCGGCGTCGGCTTGGTCAGCGATAACGAGGAAGGCCGCACCGGACGCGTGGCGCGCGCCCGGTGCGGCCGGCGAGCGTCAGGGCTGGTACTTCCAGGCCCCGTTTTCCACCTTGACCATGACACGGGCACGCTGGTCCAGCCCCAGGTGGTCGGTGGGCGACATGTTGAAGATGCCGTGCGCGCCGGGCACGTTCTTGACGTTTTCCAGCGCATCGCGCAGGGCGGCGCGGAAGGCCGGGGTGCCGGGCTGGGCTTTTTTCAGCGCTTCGGGCGCCGCCGCGGCCAGCAGCAAGCCGGCATCCCAGGCATGGCCACCAAACGTGCTGACCGTTCCCTTGCCATAGGCGGCCTCATACGCCTGAACGTAGGCCAGCGCCGATTTCTTGACCGGGTGGTCGTTGGGCAACTGCTCCGCCACCAGCACCGGGCCTGCGGGCAGGAAGGTTCCCTCGCAGTCTTTGCCGCACACGCGCAGGAAGTCGTTGTTGGCCACGCCGTGCGTCTGGTAGATCTTGCCGCCGTAGCCGCGCTCCTTGAGCGTCTTTTGCGGCAGCGCCGCCGGCGTGCCGGAGCCGGCGATCAGCACCGCGTCCGGACGCGCGGAGACGATCTTGAGCACCTGCCCGGTGACCGAGGTGTCGGCCCGGTTGTAGCGCTCGTTGGCCACGACCTGCAGCTTCTTGAGGCCGGCGGCCTTGACGAACTCCTGGTACCAGCCCTCGCCATACGCGTCGGCAAAGCCGATGAAACCCACCGTGCGCACGCCGTTGTCGGCCATGTGGCTGGCGATCGCCAGCGCCATTTGGATGTCGTTTTGCGGTGTCTTGAACACCCAACGCCGCTTGGCGTCGACCGGCTCGACGATGCGCGCCGACGCAGCCATCGAGATCATGGGCACCTGCGCCTCCGCGACCACGTCGATCATGGCCAACGAGTTGGGCGTGATGGTCGAGCCGATGACGATGTCGACTTTGTTCTCGCTGATGAGCTTGCGCGTGTTGGTGACGGCCGCGGTGGTGTCACTCGCGTCGTCGAGGATGATGTAATTGACCTTCTGTCCGGCGATGGTTTTGGGCAGCAGGCTGAAGGTATTTTTCTCGGGGATGCCCAGCGAGGCCGCGGGGCCGGTGGCCGAGACGGTGACGCCGACGTTGATGTCGGCCCAGGCGGCCGCTGACAGGCCGACGGCAGTCAGCAGGGTCAACAAGCGTTTGGGCAAAAGCATGGGAGGTCTCCTCTGGTTGGGGTGGGGTCAAAACGGTCGGGTATCAGCGCTCGTCGAAACTCAGCACCAGCCGCTCGGTGGCGGCGTGCGCCTGGCAGGTAAGCACGAAGCCGCGCGCCACCTCATCATCGGTCAAGCCGAAGTTCTTGTCCATGGTCACGCGGCCCTCCAATACCCGCGCGCGGCAAGTGCTGCACACGCCGCCCTTGCACGAATACGGCAGGTCGAGCCCCGCCTCCAGTGCGGCGTCGAGCACGGCCTCACCAGCGGCGATCGGCACCTCGTGCTGCTTGCCGTCGAGCACGATGGTGGCGTGCGCCGCGGCGTGCTGCGGGCGGCGCTGGCCCGCCGCGTCGATGTCGGCCTGCACCTTGGCGGCCTGCGCGGCACCGGTGGTGAAGCGCTCGGTGTGGATGCGCTGCGGCGGCACCCCGGCGGCGAGCAACGCCTGCTCGGTGGCCTCGATCATGGCCTCGGGGCCGCAGATGAACACTTCGTCCATGCTGGCGGCGGGCAGCAGGGCGTCCATGATGGCGCGCACCTTCGGGCCATCGAGCCGCCCTTGCAGCAGATCGACCTCTTGCGCCTGGCGCGATAGCACGTGGATCATGGTGAAGCGATCCGGGTAACGATCCTTCAGGTCCTGCAGCGCCTCGTTGAACATGATGGTGGCGGTGCGCCGGTTGCCGTAGACCAGCGTGAACTTGGCCTGCGGCTGCTCTTCCAGCGTGCTGGCGGCGATCGACAAAATGGGCGTGATGCCCGAGCCGGCCGCAAAACCCACGCGGTGCAAGGCGCGCGGGCGCTGCACGGTAAAGCGCCCTTGCGGCGGCATCACCTCCAGGCGCTGGCCCGGGCGCAACTGGGTGGCCGCCCAGTTGGAAAACCGTCCCCCCTGCACCGGACGGATGCCGATTTCCAGCTCGCCCTCGCGCGCCAGGCGCGAGCGCGGACAGCAGATGGAATAGTTGCGGCGCAGCTCCTCGCCGTCCAGGCGGGTGCGCAGCGTCAGGTACTGGCCCGGCTCGAAACGAAAGGTCTCGCGCAGCGCGGGCGGAATGTCGAACGCGACCGCGACCGATCCTGCGGCCTCAGGGCTGACACGCTTGACGGTGAGTTCATGGAATTGGGCAACGCTCATGCCACCCTCGGCAGTCGTTAAAGGGGTCAATGGGGCTTGAAATGGTCGAACGGCTCGCGGCAATCGAGACACTGGTACAGCGCCTTGCACGCCGTGGAGCCGAAGCGCGAGACTTCGCGCGTGTGGGTCGAGCCGCAGCGCGGGCACGCGACGGGCTCGGGCGCGCGGGGCACCAGGCGCACGACGTGCTCGCTCGCCGTCGCACCCGTGCCCGCGCCGTCAACGCCACAGCGGCCGGGGGGCGCGATGCCGTAGGCGCGCAGTTTTTCGCGCGCGGCATCGCTCATCCAGTCGGTGGTCCAGGCCGGGGCCAGCTGCGTCGTCACGCGCGCGGGCACGCCCAAGCGTTGTAGCGTGGCGCGCACATCATTGGCGATCTGCGCCATGGCCGGACAGCCGCTGTAGGTGGGCGTGATCACCACTTCGACCAATGACGGGTCGTCGGCGGCCGGCCGCACGTCGCGCAAGATACCCATCTCCGCCAGCGTGACGACGGGGATTTCGGGGTCGGTCAGCGCGTCGAGCGCCGCGCGCACACGGGCGAGCACCCCGGGAGCGACGGGAGCGACCGCGGTAGTCATCACGCCACCCTCACCAGACCGCGCCCGGATGGGCGCGCGCAACGCACTGCATCTCACCCAGCAGGTAGCTCAGATGCTCGGAATGCAGCCCTTGCTTGCCCTGCGGCACATAGCCCACGTCGCTCGGCACGCGCAGCGTCGCCTCCTGCAGCGTGGCCTCGACGGTGGCACGCCAGACGTCCCGCACCTGGGTCGGATGCACGCCAACACCGGCCTCGACGGCCGCCTGCTCGAGGTCGCTATCGGTCCAGAACTCCTGCGTGTACGGCATCAGATGGTCGAACGCGGCCTGCATGCGCGCGTGCGACACGTCGGTGCCATCCCCCAGCCGCACCACCCATTCGCTGGCGTGGCGCAGGTGGTAGCGCGCTTCCTTGAGCGATTTGGCGGCGATGGCCGCCAGCGGCGCGTGCGCCGACGCTTGCAGCGCCTCCCACAGCGGCACCATCAGCGCGCTGTAGAGAAAGTTGCGCGCCAGCGTCACGCCCCAGTCCATGTCGCCCTGCGCATACCCGACACGCGGCAGGCTGGCGGGCAGCTCCAGCAGCACATAGTTGCGAAAGTCGGGCGCGTCGCGGAAGTACGCCAGCGTGTCTTCGGTGGCATCGCCCCCTTGCAGGCGCGCCGCCTCTTGATACAGCAGGCGCGCCTGGCCGATCAGGTCCAGCGTCTGGTTGGTCAGCGCCAGATCTTCTTCCAGCACGGGGCCCACCCCGCACCACTGGCTGTTGCGCTGCCCCAGCACCAAGGCGTTGTCCCCCAGGTGCAGCAGGTAGTCCACGAGCGCGTTGTCGATCGCGACGGCGTTCATCACATGTGCCCCACTTCGTCCGGGATCTCGTAGAAGGTCGGGTGACGGTAGATCTTGTCCGCCGCAGGCTCGAAAAACTCGCCCTTGTCCGACGGGCGGCTGGCCACGATGGCGCTGGAGGGCACGACCCAGATGCTCACCCCCTCCTGGCGGCGGGTGTAGATGTCGCGCGCCATCTGCAGCGCATGCTCGGCGTCGGCGGCGTGCAGGCTGCCACAGTGCTTGTGCTCCAAGCCCTGTTTGCTGCGCACGAAGACTTCCCACAGCGGCCAGTCCTTCAGCGCCGGGGTGGCTTTGGTGGGCGCGTTCGCGCCCTCAGGGGTGGCGGGGTTGCTCATCGGTGGTTCCTTTCCTCGCTCGGGTCGATGACGGCGGGTGCGGCCGCTCAGGCCGCCGCCCGCAGCGCACGCTCGCGCTGCTTGCGCGCGTGCGCCAGCGCGCCCTCGCGCACCCAGGCGCCGTCCTCGTGTGCCTTGATGCGGGTGCCCAGGCGCTCCTTGTTGCAAGGGCCGTGGCCATTGACGGTCTGCCAGAACTCTTCCCAGTCGATTTCGCCGAAGTCGTAGTGTCCGCGCTCGGGGTTCCACTTGAGCTTGGGATCGGGCAGCGTCACGCCCAGCACCTCCGCCTGCGGCACGGTGGCGTCGACGAACTTTTGCCGCAACTCGTCGTTGCTGATGCGTTTGATGCCCCAGCGCATGCTCTGCTCGCTGTGCACACTGGCGCTGTCCGGGGGGCCAAACATCGCCAGGCACTTCCACCACCAGCGGTTCACCGCGTCTTGCACCATGTCGCGCTGCGCTTGCGAACCGCGCATCATGGTCAGCAGCAGCTCGTAGCCTTGGCGCTGGTGAAAGCTCTCCTCTTTGCAGATGCGAATCATCGCGCGCGCATACGGCCCGTAGCTGCAACGGCACAGCGGAATCTGGTTCATGATCGCAGCGCCGTCGACCAGCCAGCCGATCACGCCCACGTCGGCCCAGTTCAGCGTCGGGTAGTTGAAGATCGAGCTGTATTTGGCGCGACCGGTGAGCAACTGCTCGATCAGCTCGGCGCGGCTCACACCCAGCGTCTCGGCGGCCGAGTACAGGTACAGGCCGTGGCCGCCTTCGTCTTGCACCTTGGCCAGCAGGATGGCCTTGCGCTTGAGGCTCGGCGCGCGCGTGATCCAGTTGCCCTCCGGCAGCATGCCCACGACCTCGCTGTGCGCGTGCTGGCTGATCTGGCGAATCAGCGTTTTGCGATATGCCTCGGGCATCCAGTCCTGCGGCTCGATGCGGCCGTCGGCGTCGATGCGGGCCTGAAAGGCCTCGAGCTTGTCCGCCGGTTCGTCCGGCTGAATCGGCTGGACCTTGGCGCTTGGGTCGGGGATGCTCAGGGCTTGCGTGTACATGGCAGTCTCTCCGGTGGCGGCGGCGTCAGATGACGCGGGGGCGTTCGTCCTGCACCCGGCGGGCCTTGCCGGTCTGGGTGCGGGGCAGCGTGTCGGCATCGAGCACGGTGACGCGCGTGCTCACGCCAATGAAGGTCTTGATGCGGTGCTGCAGCTCGCGGCCGATGGCGGCGCGCTCGGCATCGCTGAGCCGACCGCTGGCCGCCCGCTGCAATTCGCAGCGCACCTCCAGATGGTCCAGATGCCCCTCGCGGGTGAGCACCAGCAGGTAGTTGCCCGACAGTTGCGGGTCGCGCAGGATCTGCTCCTCGATCTGCGTCGGAAAGACATTCACGCCGCGCAGGATGATCATGTCGTCGGTGCGCCCAGTGATCTTGCCCATGCGGCGAAACGACCGCGCCGTGGGCGGCAGCAGCCGGGTGCGATCGCGCGTGCGGTAGCGGATGACGGGCATCGCCTCCTTGGTCAGTGAGGTAAAGACCAACTCGCCCTCCTCGCCATCGGGCAGCACCTCGCCCGTGTCGGGGTCGATGATTTCGGGGTAGAAGTGGTCTTCCCAAATCACCGGCCCGTCCTTGGTTTCGATGCACTCGTTGGCCACGCCGGGGCCCATGACCTCCGACAAGCCGTAGATGTCGATGGCGTCCAGCCCCAGCTTGCGCTCGATTTCGGCGCGCATGCCCTCGCCCCAGGGCTCGGCGCCGAAGATGCCGACTTTGAGCGAAATCTCGTCGGGGCCAATGCCCAACCGCTCAAACTCCTCGGCAATCACGAGGGAATACGACGGCGTGACCATGATGATGTCGGGCTTGAAGTCCAGGATGAGCTGCACCTGCCGCTCGGTTTGGCCGCCGGACATCGGAATCACGGTGCAGCCCAGCCGCTCCGCGCCATAGTGCGCGCCCAGACCGCCGGTGAACAGCCCGTAGCCATACGCGACGTGCACGATGTCGCCCGGGCGGCCACCGGCGGCGCGAATGGAGCGCGCCACCAGCTGCGCCCAGGTGTCGATGTCACGCTGGGTGTAGCCGACCACGGTGGGCTTGCCCGTCGTCCCCGACGAGGCGTGCACGCGCACCACCTGCTCGCGCGGCACGGCAAACAGGCCGAACGGGTAGTTGTCGCGCAAGTCGGCCTTGGTGGTGAACGGGAATTTGGCCAAGTCGGCCAGCGTGCGCAAATCGTCGGGGTGCACGCCCGCGGCGTCGAACTTGGCGCGGTAGTGCGGCACGTGCTCGTACGCGTGACGCACGCTCCACTGCAGGCGCTGCAGTTGCAGCGCCGCAATCTCGTCGCGGCTGGCGGTCTCGATCGGCTCCAGGTCACCGGGGCGCGGGGCTTTGACGGGCATGGTCGGGTCTCCTCTGCTGGGGGTCGGTTCGGTGGCGTTCAGTCCCGGCTGGGTTGTGCTGCGGTCGGCTGCAAGCCCGCGATCACCTCACCGCCAATGCGGTAGCTTTTGCCGCGAAACAGCGCCACCGTCTTGCCACCGCGCACGCGCACCGTGATGTCGTACACGCCGGTGCGCCCGGCCAGCGAGCGCTCCTCGGCCTCGGCCTCCAGCACGTCGCCCTCGCGCGCTGGAGCCAAAAAATCGATGTGACAGGCCGACGCCACCGTGTTGTGGTTGTAGCTGTTGCAGGCGTAGGCAAAGGCGCTGTCGGCGAGCGTGAAGATCAGGCCGCCATGGCACAGGGCATGGCCGTTGACCATGTCGCGCCGCACCGGCATCGACAGCACCGCGCGGCCGGGCGCGATGACCTCCAGCCGCATGCCCAGCGCCTGCGTGGCGTGGTCGCGCGACCACATCGCGGCCGCGACCGCCTCGGCCAGGGCCTGCGGATCGGTGGGGGGGGCGTCGCGCTGCGGATTGATCGTGATACAAAAACAAGTGCGTTGTGACGTGTTTCAGTATCATGCAAAGCGCGCGGCAGCGCATCAGGGTTTTCCCGATGCGCTCCATCGCAGGGTTGGTGACAGCGGCTCAGCCCAGCCGGGGCGCGCCGAGCGAGCACTCGTCGTCGAGCGGCTCGAAGCGCTGCCACAGCCACGGGGCGGCGGCGGGCGCGTGGCCGTCGGCCAGGCGCAGGTGCGCGTCCAGGTGGCGTTCGGCCGGCGCCAGCAGCAGCCGGTACAAGCGGCGGCAGACCTGGCGCGCGCGCTCTCCGGGCCAGTCGCGGGGTAGCAGTTCTTCGGGCAACTGCGGGTCGCGCAGCAGCAAACGGCGCCAGTCGTGGATGAGCAGCGTGCGTCCCAGAAACGCGCGCTCGGGCGGTGGCTCACCGTGCGCCTGCACCTCGGCACCGATGGGCTCGTAGCGCGCGACGAAGGTCACGTAGGCCTGCGCGAGCGCGTCTAGATTCCACGCCTGGCGTACCAGATCGCGATCCGGGGCCGTGCCACGCAGGGGCAGGCGCTCGGCACGCAGCGGCAGCACGTGGGCGCGGTGTCTGCCCAAGCCGTCGGCCTGCAGCGCCTCCAGCGTCGCTGTGAGGTCGGCACTCGGGTGCACGAACACGCTGCCCGGAAGCTCGCCGTAGCCCTGCCAGTACAGCGAGCGGCGCAGCCGCTCGCGCTCGCGCGCAGGCAAGGTACCCGTCAACAGGAGCAAGCGCCAGCGTAAGTCCCAGCGGGGCGCCCGGGCCGCGTAGATCTGGCGCGAGGCTTCTTCGAAGCGCACACGACCGGCCTCGGTCAGCATGTAGTCGGTGCGGCGCCCGCGGGCCTGCGTGGTCAGCCACCCCTCTTGCACCAAGCGGTAGACGGCGGTGCGCACCAGGCGCTCGTTGACCCCGAGCGGTTCGAGCAGCCGGATCAGACTGCCCAACCACAGCCGTGCCCCGCGCGGCAGCACCGCGTCGCCAAACACCGAGACGATGAGCGAGCCCGCTTGCACACGCCCTTGGCGGGCAAAGGCCTCGATGCGCGCCTGCAGCGGCGAGCCAGTGGCGCCGTCGTCGACCGGCGCAGCGGCAGTAGACACGGACAGAGGCCGGGTGAGCGTCATGCCCCAATGGTAGCGCCAGCGGCGCTGCCTCGACGCCGGCGCGCCCAGCCAGGCATCACGCGTCGGCACGCAGGGCGCCGTCAGCGCGTCCCTTGCCAGCACGCGCCGGTGGCTTGCACAGGCCACAGACGTAGTGGCGGGTATTGATGTACGGGTCGGCGACGAAGTGCCCGCGACAGCATGTGCAGCGGGTGCGCACCAGCATGCCCGCATCCATGAAGCGCGCCAGCCGCCACGCGCGCGTGAAGCTCAGCAGCGGCTCCAGTCCGCACACCTGCATCTGTTCGGCGTACAGGCGGTACGCCTTCATCACGGCGTCGATGTCGTCCAGCGCCACGGTCTTGATGAGCGACTGACGGATGTTTTCGAACAGCGACGCGTGGATGTTGGGCTGCCACTGCAAGAAATAATCGGTGGAAAACGGCAGCTGCCCCTTGCTGGGCGAACGCCCCGTGACTTCCTTGTACAGGCGCAGCAGCTTTTCGTACGACAGGTTCGTTTCGCTCTCCAGCACCTGCAGCCGCGCGCCCAGGCCGATGAGCTCGATGGCGCGCTCGATGTCGCGGCTTTCGCTGACGATGCTCTTGGAGGCGGATTTGGCGGTGGCGGTGGTCATGGCAGGCTCCAACATTGGGGGTAGCAGGTGCTTGGGCAATTCAGCGAAGGCGGCCGCAGGCGGATCAGGCCGCGGTGTCGGCCAGCCGACCGGCCATCAGGATGCTGGCGTGCAGGCGCTGGGCAGCCTCGCCCACCGAGCGCTGGGGGGCGTGGCTACTGGTCAGCAACTTCCACACGATGTCGTCGGCGTCCTGGAAGCGGCACAGCAGCGTGTTGTGGCTGGCCAGCTTGACGATTTGCGCGGGGGTGAGCGCCGCGATCAAATCGGCCGCCGTTTCGCTCAAGCCCAGGCGGAACGTCGCCTCCGCCTTGTCGGCACGGATGAGGCGCTGCGCCAGCATCAGGTAGGTCAGGTTCGCCTCGCGGATTTCGGCCAGCAGTTGCTCGCGCTCGGCATCGAGGGTGTGGGTAGCGGCGGCGGTAGCGGTCATGGCAGCACTCCTTTTCAGGGTTGGCGCTTGCCGGGCATCAGGGTTTAGCACAGCCCGGGAGCGTTGGTTCGTTGAAAAGGATTGTGAAAACCGCCCTGCTTTCCTTGAATCCGAAGGTGTCTGTTCGCGCCGTCAGCGCGCCGGCGACGTGCGTGTCAGGCAAATACCGATACGCACGTCGGACGCACACCATCAATCGTCACCACGCGCCAGGCGTTCGCTCTTCCAGTACACGTCGTCGCCACCGTCGACCCTATTGAGCACGCGCGCCAGCACGAACATCAGGTCACTGAGCCGATTGAGGTACTGACGCAGTGCGTCGCCGATGGCCTCCTCGTTGCCCAGTGCCACCACGCTGCGCTCGGCGCGCCGCGCCACGGTGCGGCACACGTGCGCCAGGGCAGCCGCGCGCGTGCCAGCGGGCAAGATGAACTCGCGCAGCCGCGGCAGCTGCGCGTTGTAGCGCTCCAGCGCCGCATCCAGCGCCGCCACGGCCTCGGGCTGGAGCAGCTCGTAGCCCGGGATGCTCAGCTCCCCGCCCAGGTTGAAGAGCTGGTGCTGGATCTCGACCAGCAGCTCGCGCACATCGGCCGGCATGGCCTCGCACAGCAGCACCCCGATGTGGGAGTTGAGCTCGTCCACGTCGCCCATGGCGTGCACGCGTAGGCTGGCCTTGCTGACGCGCTGGTTGTTGCCGAGCCCCGTGGTGCCGGCGTCGCCGGTGCGGGTCGCGATTTGCGTGAGACGGTTGCCCATGCGGGGTTCCTCCAGTAGCGACAGGGCGCGCGGGGCGCCGATAATCCACTCATTATCGGCAACGACGCCGAGGCCCGCGTTCCGCCCCGCAGGAGACCCCCCATGAACGCTCCGCTGACCACCCCCCTGCTGCCCGAGGTGCGCGAGCGGCCGCTGCCGCCCGACGCCTTGGCCGCGCTGCAAGCGCGCTTTGGCGCGCGCTGCTCGACTGCGCTGGCGGTGCGCGAGCAGCACGGCCGCGACGAGTCGGCCTACACCCACATCCCGCCGCCCGCTGCCGTGGTGTTTGCCGAATCCACCCAGGACGTGGCCGACGCGGTGCGCATCGCGGCCGCGTGGCGCGTGCCGGTCATCCCGTTTGGCGTGGGCTCCTCACTGGAGGGGCACCTGCTCGCGGTGCAAGGCGGCATCAGCCTGGATGTGAGCCGCATGAACCAGGTACTGGCCGTGCAGCCCGAAGACCTAACCGCCACCGTCCAGCCTGGCGTGACGCGCAAACAACTCAACGACGCGGTCAAGCACCTGGGCCTGTTCTTCCCCATCGACCCGGGGGCGGATGCGTCGATCGGCGGCATGGCCGCCACGCGCGCCAGCGGCACCAACGCCGTGCGCTATGGAACCATGCGCGAAAACGTGTTGGCCTTGGAGGTCGTCACCGCCAGTGGCGAGGTCATCCACACCGGCACGCGCGCGCGCAAGAGCAGCGCGGGCTACGACCTGACGCGCCTGTTCGTCGGCAGCGAAGGCACGCTGGGCATCCTGACGCAAATCACCGTGCGGCTGTATCCCTTGCCCGAGGCCGTCTCGGCCGCCATCTGCTCCTTCCCCAGCATCGAGGCGGCCGTGCGCACCACCATCGCCATCATCCAGATGGGCATCCCGATCGCGCGCTGTGAGCTGCTCGACGCGCGCACGGTACGCGCCGTCAATGCGCACAGCAAGCTGGGCCTGCGTGAGGAGCCGATGCTGCTGATGGAATTTCACGGCTCACCCAGCGGTGTGCGCGAGCAGGCCGAGGCGGTACAGGCGATCGCCGACGAGTACGGGGGACAGGCCTTCGAGTGGGCCACCACCCCCGAGGAACGCACGCGGCTGTGGACGGCGCGCCACAACGCCTACTTTGCTGGCGTGCAAAGCCGCCCGGGCTGCCGCGCCATCACCACCGACGCCTGCGTGCCCATCAGCCGGCTGGCCGACAACGTGCTGGCCGCCGTGGCCGAGGCTGACGCCGCCGGACTGCCCTACTTCATGGTTGGGCACGTAGGGGACGGCAACTTCCACATGGGCTACCTGATCGACCCCAACGACCCGGCCGAGCGCGCCACCGCCGAGCGCCTGAACCAGGCGCTGGTCCAGCGCGCCCTGGCCAGCGGCGGCACCTGCACCGGCGAGCACGGCGTGGGCTTGCACAAAATGGCCTTTCTGCGTGCCGAGGCCGGCGACGGGGCGCTCGCGGTCATGCGCGCCATCAAGGCCGCGCTCGACCCGCACGATATCTTGAATCCGGGCAAGGTGCTCCTAATGTGAGTGCGCACGGACTGGTCCATTCCCCGCGCCGCGCTTGGCGCACCAGCGTCATCGCCACCTGGATCCTCGTCTTGACCACGATGGCGCAGGCGCTGCTCATCGCGCGTGGCGTGGAACGGGTACGTGACATCGGGCACGCGTTCGAGGCGGTCGTCGAGCGCTGGTTGCCCGCCTCCCAACTCGCACTTTGGCTTCGGCCTAGCAGCGGGCTTCGTGGTGGCGCGGGTGATCCGGCGCGCCGAAGACGTGCTGCGCACTGAGCCCGAGCACGCCGATCGTGCGGCGCACACCGATGCGCTGACCGGGCTGCTCAACCGGCGCGGCTTCGAACGCGCACAGCAGCAGTGGCGGCGTACGGCGCAGCCCGGCGAGGTGCACGCCCTGCTGCTGATCGACCTGGACCGCTTCAAGCCGATCAACGACGAAGCCGGTCACGACGCCGGAGACGCCGCGTTGCGGCGCATCGCAGCCCTCATGCGTGACCATGTGCGCCCGCAGGACGCCGTGGCGCGCCTGGGCGGCGACGAGTTCGCCATTCTGTTGCATCGGCGCGACGCGGCGCAGGCCGTCGCCGTGGCCGAGCGCCTGCGCGACGCCATTGCGGGCTTGGGGTTCGAGTGGGGCGGTCGGCGCTTTGTCTTGGGCGCCAGCATCGGTGTGGCCTCCTTCGATGCGGGCCACACGGCAGACGACGACTGGTCACGGGTGCTCAAAGCCGCCGACGACGCCTGCTACCGGGCCAAGCGCGCCGGGCGCAATCAGGTGGTCTGCGCGGGCGAGACCTCCGCGACCGAGGCGGCCGGAGAGCCGTCCTCGGTCATGCGGTAGGCCCACACGGGCCAACCGTCAGGGCAGTGCCAGACCGTGGTCGGCGCCCAATCGGGCACGGCAAATTCCAAGCTCACCAGCCACGCGCCAGGCTGCATTTCGGCCGCCGCCTTGGCCGCTGCGCGCGGCATCGTCTCGGGCCGCTGAAACAGATACACCAAATCGTAGCCCGACCAATCTTCGGCCCACAAATCGCCCTGGCGCACCCGGGCACCGACGGGCGCGCGCGCCCGCGCCAACCATACCAGCGGCCACGCGCGCTCAATACCGGTCAACTCGGCATCGGGATAGGCGCGCTCTAGGGCGCGCAGCCCATCCCCGGTGCCGCAGCCGGCATCCAGCACGCGCGCGCGCGGCGCCAACCAGACCGCCTCGCGCAAGCCATCGAGCGCGCCGGGCGGCGTCGGATACAACGGCGCGTCGCGCCAGTTGCGCAATGGGTACAGCGCCAGCAACGCCAGCGCCAGCACGGCCCACGCCCACACCGGCGGCGTGGGCACCAGGCCGGCGGCCAGCACCCACGACAGCGGAAAACCCAGCGCCATGATGACGCGCCGCACAGGTGTGCCGCCGCGGCGGATGGCCCACAACACCGACAACAGGGCGACGATGCCGAACGCTTCGGCCGGGGGGCGCTGCAGGCCGACCCGCAGCGCGACGAAAGCCGCCCAGGCCGCGGCCCACAAGGCCAGCGCAGGCAGTGGCCAGCGGTCGCGCGCCGCCTCGGGGGGCGCTCGATGGGTGGCGTTGCGGCGCGGCGCTGTCACGGCTGCAGCGCGCGCAGGCGCTCGATCAACCCGTTGAGCTCGTCGAGCGAGCCGAACGCGATGGCCAACTCGCCTTGCTCCTGCACCCGGCCGTGGCGCTTGACGCGCTTCTTGATGCGCACCTCTACCTCGGCCGCCAACAGCTCGGACAACTCTTCCTCCACCCGGCGCACGTCGCGCGATTTTTCGGCCTTGGGGCGCGGGGGCGTGAGGGCAAACTCAGCCGCCAGGCGCTTGACGAGCGACTCGGCCTCGCGCACCGACAGCCCTTTGGCCGCGATCTGGTGGGCCGCGGTGATCTGGCTGGCCCGATCCAGGCTCAGCAGCGCGCGCGCGTGGCCCATGTCCAGGTCGCCCGCCATCAACATGGTCTGCACCGGCTCGGCCAATTGCAGCAGGCGCAGCAGGTTGGTGGCCGCGCTGCGGGAGCGGCCCACCGCTTGCGCAGCCTGCTCGTGCGTCAGCCCAAACTCCTTGATCAAGCGCTGCAGCCCTTGCGCCTCCTCCAGTGGATTCAGGTCTTCGCGCTGGATGTTTTCGATCAGCGCCATCGCGGCCGCCGCTTCGTCTGGCACCTCGCGCACCAGCACCGGCACGCTGTCCAGCCCGGCCAGGCGCGCGGCGCGAAAGCGGCGCTCACCGGCGATGATTTCGTACACTGGGCGCTCGCCCGGGGGCGCGCCCTCGGCAAAAGCACGCCCGGCTGGGCTGGCGTGCCATGCCGCCAGCCGCTGCGCACCAACGTCGTCCGCCAACCGGCGCACCAACACCGGCTGCATCACACCCTGCGCGCGAATGCTTTCGGCCAGCTCGTACAGCGCGCCCTCGTCCATGCGCGTGCGCGGCTGATACGCACCGGGCACCAGATCGCACAGGCGCAGCTCGCGCGGCGCGTCGGGCGCCTCGGCATCGACCGACGGGCCCAGCAGCACCTCCAGTCCGCGCCCCAGCCCTTTGGGTTTTTTCTGGATCATCGATCCATCCTTTCGTTTTCCTCGTGTCCCGTTCGCGTCAAGGGACTGCCCCCCGCGGCGGGCGGCATGGTGTGCCCGCGCATCGCTGGTTCTCGCCGTCACAAACGCTCGACGCGCGCCACCATCTCGCGCGCAAAATCGACGAACGCCTTGGACCCGCGCGCCGAGGGGTCGAACACCACCCCCGGCAGGCCGTAACTGGGCGCCTCGGCCAAGCGCACGTTGCGCGGGATGACGGTGTCGAACACCTTGTCGCCAAAGTGCCCTTTGAGCTGCTCGCTGACCTGCTGCTGCAGCGTGATGCGCGGGTCGAACATCACCCGCAGCAGGCCGATGAGCTTGAGTTGGCGGTTCAGGTTGGCGTGCACCTGCTTGATGCTGTTGACCAAATCGGACAGTCCCTCGAGCGCGAAGTATTCACACTGCATCGGCACGATGACGCCGTGCGCGGCACACAACCCGTTGAGGGTGAGCAGACTCAACGACGGGGGGCAGTCGATGAGGACGAAATCGTAGTCCGCCTGTACGGTCTCCAGCGCATCGCGCAGCCGGTGCTCGCGGCGCTCCAGCGCCACCAACTCCACCTCGGCACCCGCCAGCTCGCGATTGGCGCCCAGCACGTCGTAACCCACCGCATCGCTGCGCCGGGCCGCCGCTGGTACCGTCGTCTGGCCCAGCAGCACCTCGTACACCGTGGGTTGCAGCGTTCGTTTGTCCACGCCCGAGCCCATGGTCGCGTTGCCCTGCGGATCCAGGTCAACCATCAGCACCCGCTGACCGATTTGGGCCAGCCCCGCGGCGAGATTGACCGTGGTGGTGGTCTTGCCCACCCCGCCTTTTTGGTTGGCGATGCAAAAGACGCGCGCCATCGTCAGCCCTTCCGTTCATCGGCGTCGATCCGCCCCAGGGAAAAGGCGCCGTCACCGGCGCCCCGGATCGAATCGCTATTGCTTCAAGCTTGCGGCCGCGCGCTGCACGGCGGCGGCAGGGTGCGAGTTTACGGTCATTCGTCGCCTGCGGGCCGCATCCAGACCAGACAGCGCTCGGCCCCCAGCCCCGGCACCGACAGGTGTTCCACGTGAAACACCTGCACCGTGGCGGGCAACGCCGCCATCTCGTCGTGGGGCACCCGGCCTTTCATCGCCATCCACACCCCTCGTGGAGCCAAGGTGTGGCGCGAACACGCCACGAAGTCCGCCAGCGCGGCGAAAGCCCGTGAGCACACCACATCGTAGGCGCCCGCCACGGCCTCCACGCGCGCATGCACGCCGGACAAGTTGGCCAACGTCAGGCTGGCCGCCACCTGGGTCAGGAAAGCGGCCTTCTTGGCTACCGCATCCACGCACGTCACGGCGAGATCCGGACAGGTGATGGCCAGCACGACGCCAGGCAAACCACCGCCCGACCCCACGTCCAGCACGCGGGCGGCGCTCGGCGCGACGCTTGCGGGCGGCATCGGCGGCAGCCCCAACTGGCGCCGCAGCGGGGGGACGACCGCCAAGCTGTCCAGCACATGGTGGGTGAGCATCTCGGCCGGCGAGCGCACCGCCGTCAGGTTGTACACCCGGTTCCAGCGCAGCAACGCTTCCAGATAGCCCAACAAGCGCTGCACGGCGCTATCCGGCAGCACCAGCCCGAGGTCCGCCAACCCCGCTCGCAGTGCGGGCTCCAGATCGCCGACCGTCGTCATGCCGCGCGCGCCTCGCCCTCGGCATCCACCGTCACGCCCGACGGGCTGCCTACGGAAGTATCGGCAAACCCCTTGAAGCGGCCGCGCTTGAGGTGAATCAACAGCAGCGAGATCGCCGCCGGCGTGACGCCCGAAATGCGCGCGGCCTGCCCCAACGTCTCGGGCCGGTGTTTCTGCAGCTTTTGCCGCACCTCGATGCTCAGCGCCGCGACCTGCATGTAGTCCAGTTCGGGGGGCAAGCGCAAATGCTCGTAAGCCGCGGTGCGCTCGACCTCGTCGCGCTGACGCTCGATGTAGCCCGCGTACTTGGCGCCGATCTCCACTTGCTCCACCACGGGGGCGTAGAGGTCGCCCAAGGTTTCACGTGAAACGTCGGGTGCGGCATAGCGCCCATCCTCCAGCGACATCAGCGCTTCGTACCCGACGCCCGGGCGTCGCAGCAAGTCGAACAGGTTGTATTCGTGCTCGATCCCTTTGCCCAGCACGCGCTCGGCCTCCGCCGCCGACACGATGCGCGGGTT
Source organism: Hydrogenophaga sp. (assembly GCA_020723845.1). Lineage (GTDB taxonomy): Bacteria > Pseudomonadota > Gammaproteobacteria > Burkholderiales > Burkholderiaceae_C > Tepidimonas. The sequence continues at coordinate 1,787 of DYIC01000029.1, read as the reverse complement.
GACCCAGGTCGATTTGAGGCGCTCGGTTTCACGTGAAACCGCGTCACGCTTGCGGCAAAACGCATCCCAGCGCGCGTCGTCCACGAGCCCCAGGCGACGCCCCGTCTCCGTCAGCCTCGCATCGGCGTTGTCCTCCCGCAGCTGCAAGCGGTACTCCGCGCGGCTGGTGAACATGCGGTACGGCTCCGTCACGCCCTTGGTGATCAGGTCGTCCACCAACACGCCCAGGTACGCCTCATCCCGCCGCGGCACCCACGGCTCGCGCTCCAGCACCTGCAGCGCGGCGTTGATGCCCGCGTACAGCCCTTGTGCTGCCGCCTCCTCGTAGCCCGTGGTGCCGTTGATCTGCCCGGCAAAAAACAAGCCGCGGATGGCCTTCGTCTCGAATGTGGTCCGCAACCCGCGCGGGTCGAAATAGTCGTATTCGATCGCGTAACCCGGGCGCAGGATGTGTGCTTTTTCCAACCCGGCGATGGAGCGCACCATCTCCACCTGCACGTCGAACGGCAAGCTGGTGGAAATGCCGTTCGGGTACACCTCGTGCGTGTCCAGCCCCTCGGGTTCCAGAAAGATCTGATGGCTGTCCTTGTCGGCAAAGCGGTTGACCTTGTCCTCCACGCTCGGGCAGTAGCGCGGCCCCACTCCCTCGATCTTGCCGGTGAACATCGGGCTGCGGTCGAACCCGCTGCGGATGATGGCGTGCGTGCGCGCGTTGGTGTGCGTCACCCAACACGGCAACTGCGGCGGATGCATCTCGGGCCGCCCCATGAAGCTAAACACCGGCACCGGCCGCCCCTCGGTCTCGGACCCGGGCATGCCGTCCCCGGGCTGCACCGTGCAACGCGACCAGTCGATGGTGCGCCCGTCCAAGCGCGGGGGCGTGCCGGTCTTGAGCCGCCCTTGCGGCAACTGCAGTTCTTTCAGGCGCGCCGACAAGCTGACCGCGGGCGGGTCGCCCGCACGACCGGCGCTGTAATGCTGCAATCCGACGTGGATTTTGCCGTCCAGAAACGTGCCCGCCGTCAGCACCACCGCGCGTGCGCGGAAGCGCACGCCAATCTGCGTCACGGCGCCCACCACCCGGTCACCCTCCAACATCAGGTCGTCCACCGCCTGTTGAAACAACCACAGGTTGGGCTGGTTTTCTAGCCGACGCCGAATCGCGGCCTTGTACAGCTTGCGGTCCGCCTGGGCGCGCGTGGCGCGCACCGCGGGGCCCTTGCTCGCATTGAGGATGCGAAACTGGATCCCGGCCTCGTCGGTGGCCAGCGCCATCGCGCCGCCCAGCGCGTCCACCTCTTTGACCAGGTGTCCTTTGCCAATGCCGCCTATGCTGGGGTTGCAGCTCATCTGCCCCAGCGTCTCGATGTTGTGTGTCAGCAGCAGCGTGCGGCAGCCCATGCGGGCCGCCGCCAGCGCGGCTTCGGTGCCGGCATGGCCGCCGCCGACGACAATGACATCGAACTCCTGTGGGTACAGCATGGACCGGTCGCTCCAACAACGACAGGCCGGCTGCCTGCAAGGCCCGGCCTACGAATAATGAAAGGGAGCGATTTTCCCACGATCGACCACGCCGCGCACATCACCCCGATTTACCCACCCCACCTCATCTGCCAAAATCGTCCGTCATGCAGCGGCTCAAACTGCCCATCGGCATCCAGACCTTCCGCGACATCCGCGAAGGGGGCTACTACTACGTCGACAAGACCGCGTTTGCGCACCGGCTGGCCACCACAGGCAAGTACTACTTCCTCTCGCGCCCGCGGCGCTTCGGCAAATCGCTCTTT
>DYIC01000093.1 GCA_020723845.1 Hydrogenophaga sp. | reverse complement strand
TGTTTCCGCTGTTTGGTCTGCACGCCACGCTGCATGAGAACTTGCTGATTGGCCTCATCTTCACAGCCGTGTCGCTGGTCAGGAGCTACGTGCTGCGCCGAGTCTTTGAGGCCCTGCGCTTTCGTCAGCTGTCCGGGAACTCCGGATAAAGATCACCGCTGCTGATGTCGGCGACATAGCTGACTTGGCTGAATTCGCCGGGTGCCTCAGCCAGGATGACACCGCCGACTGACTGGATCGCAATGCCGTACTTGCGGGTGAGTTCCGTCAGTTCGGCGATGAACTGGTCGTAGTTGGCTTCGAGTTGTGGGGTGGTGGAGAGCGCGGCCACGTTGTGCTCCTCACGCCGCCAGAGACTCTTCGACGATCTCGCAGTGGATCACGAAGCCCGTCAGGTAGGGCAGGCCCTTGGGGATGCCGTACTGTTTGCTGGTGCTGCGGCCAATCGTCCAGCCCATCCAGCGTTGCGTGGCCTGCGCGATGGCGTCGGCCAAGGAGGCACCAGCGTAAAGACCGTTTTGCACGTCGTCAGCAAAGTGGCGACCGTGGCGGCTGTCTAGGAAGGTGCGGACCGACTCGAGCGGCTGGCAGGTGGCATCCGAGATCGCAGTCATGGCCAGCGGCCAGGCGGCTTCGGCCTGCTCGTTCATCGTGCCGTAAAAGCCCCAGGCGTCGTTCTGGGTGGCTGGGGTCTGGGTGGTGGTGTTCATCTCTGGCTCCTGGTGGTTGATCGTTGCGACACCCGTAGTAACGCGCTGTTCGAGATGGAAGCCAAGCGTCTGTTCGATCTTTTTTGCGCTTGGCTCGGGGTTCCTTATTCCATCGTGTCGGCGCGCACCAGTTCCGCCTGGGCGCTGGCGATCAGGTCCAGGCGCAGGTTCGGCGTGATGCTGCAGGCCAGTTCGTTCAAGGTCCAGTTCATCACATCGGCCTTGTCGCGCAGCGACTTGGCCTCCTCGAAGCGGCTGGTGTAGCGATCCAGTTCGCGCAGGGCGCGCTCCAGGGTGGATCGGGCCTGGGCCAGGGCCTCGCGGGCGCGGCGTTCGGCGTGCTGGGTCTGAAATTCGCGGGGGGTGTTCATGGTGTGCTCTCCTTCTCAGTTGATCGTTGCGACACCTGTATGAACGCGCTTCGGGCCACTGAAGTCAAGCTCAATCTGCATCGTGCTGGGCATCAAGGGCTTCAATCGCCAGCACCAGATCTGCGATGCGGTCGGCCTCGAAGCCAAACCCCCGGTGGCGCAGGAGATGCTCGATGCTCGGGTGGTTCATCCGGGCGATCTCCCGGCAGGCCTTCAGCAAGGCTGGCAACAGGCCTGGCGGGATCGGGGCGTTGGGCTGCGTGCTCACGCGGTGGCTTCCTCGGCGATGCGGTAGAGGCGCTGTCCTGCGCCCGGCGTGCCTGCGGGGCCTTCGATCTTCTCGGAGACGATGGTCAGGCCCAACTTCTTCTTGAGTGCGCCGGCAAAGGTCCCCCTGATCGTGTGATGTTGCCAACCGGTCGCCTCGCTGATCTGCGCGATGGTCGCGCCCTCAGGGCGTTTCAACATCTCGATCACCAGCGCCTGCTTGCTGTGCTCGCGACCGCGCTTTGGGGCGGCATCGGGCTGGTCCTGCTGCCAGCTGGCCTCGGCGGCGGCGACTGCTGCTTCCAGTTCCGGATCGCTGGCCAGCGGCGGCGTGGCAACGCGGGTGGCCCCCGTCGGCGGCAGGACATCTTCCGGCTGCGCCTCGCCCTTGATGATGGCGATGGCTGCTGGGGTCAGGCGCCACTGGCCGCCTTGCTGCTCGATCAACCCCCGCTGCGCGAGGCTGGCGATCATCTTGAGCTTGGCGCCGCCCTTGAGGTCGAGCAGCGGCTCGATCAGGCCACCGGCGTCGCAATGCGCGCGGGTGATGAGATCGAGTTGGCGTTCGGTGATGGGGGAAGTTTGTGCAGACATGGTGTTTCTCCTGGTCGTTGGATGGATCGGCGCGAGTCAGTCTTCCCACAGGTGCTCGCCATCGAGGCTGATCCACAGGCGCGCATCGCGCGCGGTGGCCATCTCGCGCACCGCCAAGCCGGTTTTGAGGTGGGTGCCGGTCTTGCCGGTGAAGTCGTAACGCTGGCCGTCGTGCATCACGGTCGCTGGGCCTTGCTCGTCGAACTCGATTCGGATCAGGCGGGTGCCGAGGGCGTTGCCGTTGGTGTCGGTGACCTGGGGTTGGCGGATGCGCAGGGTCATGGTCTGCTCCTTGGTGCGTGGTGATCGGGTGACGTGATGAACGCGCTGTTCGCGTGAGAAGCCAAGCGCTTTTTGCTTGGCTTCGCGTTTCTCGTCAGGCCTTGCGCAACACCGCGATGCCGGCTTGCGCGAGATCCAGGGCAGCAGCGTGGAAGGCGGCTTCGGCCACCCAGGGTGCGGCGCGGGCGTCGTCGAGCAAGCGGTCGATGACCGGGCGTGCCTGGGCGCGCATCGCGACGCAGGCGGCTTCGAGCTCGTCGCGGCTGGCGGAGGCCACTTCCTTGCGGCAAGTGCGCACCAGCACGGTCAGGGCGGCCTCGGCGAGCTTGTGGCCAAGGGTGTCGAGGGATTGGGTAGCGTGGGTGTTCACGAGGTTGGTGTGGCGGTTGGCGTTCATGGCGTTCTCCGTGGGGGTTGATGACATCTGTATGAACGCGCTGTTCAAGCAGAAAGCCAAGCGTTCGGTCCATCTATTTCGCATCGGAGTGGCTTGTGTTCGACACTGCTGAATCGGCTGTTGAAT
>DYIC01000028.1:2582-28684 GCA_020723845.1 Hydrogenophaga sp. | reverse complement strand
TTTCTAGGCCGATGCAGGGCCGCCGAGTTGGCGGCATAATGGGCCCTCGTTCCGAGGCACAGCGATGAACCGACTTTCTGCGATCCTTCCGCCTGAGCACGTGCAGGTGGCCGTCGAGGCCACGAGCAAGAAGCGTGCGTTCGAGGAGGCTGGCTTGCTGTTCGAATCCCTGCACGGGCTCAACCGCGCGCTCGTGACCGACAGCCTGTTTGCGCGCGAGCGACTGGGCTCGACCGGACTGGGGCACGGCGTGGCCATTCCGCATGGGCGCATCAAGGGCCTCAAGCAGCCCATGGCCGCGGTATTCCAGCTGGCGCAGCCGATTGGTTTCGACGCGCCGGACGAGCAACCCGTCAATCTTCTGATCTTTCTGCTCGTGCCCGAGGCGGCCACGCAAAAGCATCTCGAAATCCTCTCCGAGATCGCCGAACTGCTCAGCGACACCACGCTGCGCGAAAAGCTGCGCAGCGCCGACAACGCCGCCACGCTGCACGGCCTGATTGCGGGCTGGCAGTCGGCCCATGCCGCCGCCTGATGCGCCGCCCGCGCGCATGATCCCGACGCGCGCCCCCCGGCCATGAAACCCAGCGCCGTCAGCGCCGATGCCCTGTTCGAGGACCACCGCGAGACCCTGAAGTGGCAGTGGGTCGCGGGCCAGTCGGCCTCCGAGCGTCGCTTCGACGACAAAGCCGTGGCCGAAGCGCGCTCGGGCGCGGATCTGGTGGGCTATCTCAACTACATCCACCCCTATCGCGCCCAGGTGTTGGGGGCGCGCGAGGTGGCGTATCTGCACAACGCCACCGCCGAGGACTGCCGCCGGCGCGTGGCGCGCATCGTCACGCTCGAGCCGCCGCTGCTGGTCGTGGCCGACGATCAGCCCCCGCCGCCCGAGTTGGTGGCGATGTGCGAGCGCGCGCACATACCGCTGTTTGCCACCGCGGCCTCGGCGGGGTTCGTCATCGATGTGCTGCGCGCCTACCTCTCGCGCCACTTCGCCGAGCGCACCACCCTGCACGGCGTGTTCATGGACATTTTGGGCCTGGGCGTGCTCATCACGGGCGAGTCCGGCCTGGGCAAGAGCGAGCTGGGGCTGGAGCTGATCACGCGCGGACACGGCCTGGTCGCCGACGATGCGGTCGATCTCTACCGCGTCAGTCAAACGACGATCGAAGGGCGCTGCCCAGACTTGCTGCAAAACCTGCTGGAGGTGCGCGGGATCGGCCTGCTCGACATCAAGGCCATCTTTGGCGAGACGGCGGTGCGCCGCAAAATGCGGTTGCGCCTGATCGTGCATCTGGTGCGGCTGTCGACACTGGAGCGTGACTACGAGCGGCTGCCCAGCGAGCCGATGTATCAGGACGTGCTGGGGGTGGCGATCCGCAAAGCGGTCATTCCCGTGGTGGCGGGGCGCAACATCGCCGTGCTCGTTGAAGCCGCGGTGCGCAACGCGATATTGCAACTGCGCGGCATCGATACGTACCAGGAGTTCGTGCAGCGCCAGCGCGCCGCCATGCTGCGCGACGGCTAGGCGCGCTCAACCCCGGCGCGCGCGATTGCCACGGTGTGGGCAGTCTTGACGCTGGCAGTGCGCATACAGTGAGAGCGCGTGCTCCTGCAGCGCAAACCCTCGTTCTTGCGCGATCGCCTGCTGCCGACGTTCGATTTCGGCGTCGTAAAACTCCTCGACGCGGCCGCAGTCCAGGCATACCAGGTGGTCGTGGTGCTGGCCTTCATTGAGCTCGTAGACGGCCTTGCCCGACTCGAAGTTGCTGCGTACCAAGATGCCGGCCTGCTCGAACTGCATCAGCACGCGATAGACCGTGGCCAGCCCGATGTCGGACTGCTCCTCGAGCAGCGCCTTGAAGACGTCTTCGGCCGTCATGTGCCGCTGCCGCCCGGACTGAAAAATTTCCAGGATCTTCAGGCGCGGCAGCGTGGCCTTGAGCCCCGTGCTCTTGAGTTCGTCGATACCAGTCATGCGTGGGGGTGGTGGGTTGGGCCGCGGGCGCGCGACACTACAATGGGCGAGATGATATAACCACGCACCGGTTTGCGTGCATCCGTGTGCCCATTTCTGACGACTGCCATGAACCCTGCCCGCCTTGACCCGACATCGACCCTCCGGCGTGCGGCCGTCTGGGCGGTGCCGCTGCTGTTGACGCTGTCTGGCTGCTCGGCCCTCGACGGGGCATCGGCGCGCTTGTCCAACCTGGGCGGGCTGGCCACCCCGTATCGGATGGATATCTTGCAAGGCAACGTGGTGGTGCGCGAGCAGGTGCAGGCGCTGCAGCCGGGCATGACGCGCGAGCAGGTGCAAGCCATCCTGGGAACGCCGTTGGTGGCCAGTGTCTTCCACGCCCACCGCTGGGACTATGTCTTTACCTTCCAGCGCCAGGGCCAGCCGCCACAGCGGCGCGTGGTGACCGTCTTTTTCCGCGACGACCGGCTCGAGCGCGTGCAGGCCGATGAGCTACCCACGGAAGAGGAGTTCGTGGCGTCGCTGCAGGTGCGCCGCCCGCCCGGGCGGGTGCCGGTGCTCGAAGCCACCGAGGAGCAGCTCCAGGCCGCGGAGTCCAAGGCACCGGCTGCCTCCCGGGCGCCGGTGGAGCCCGCATCGGCGGCTCCCGCTCCCGCCCCCGCGCCTGCGACGTCCTATCCGCCCCTCGAGCCGCGTTGAACGTTTGCCCCTTGCTCGCACCATGACCGCCTCCACCCCCCATCGCGTCGCCATCGCCGGCGCCAGCGGCCGCATGGGCCGTATGTTGATCGAGGCCGTGTTGGCGGCCGACGACTGTGTGCTGACGGCTGCACTCGACCGGCCCGACAGCCCCGCGCTGGGGCAGGATGCGGCCGCCTTTTTGGGGCAATCCAGCGGGGTGCGCATCGCCGCAGACATCGACGTGGCGCTGTCGGCCAGCGACGTCCTCATCGACTTCACCCGCCCGCAGGGCACGATGGCGCACGTGGCGGCCGCCGTGCGCCACGGCACCGCGCTGGTCATCGGTACCACCGGCTTCGACCCGGCGCAAAAAGCGGCGATCGCCGAGGCGGCGCAGCAAGTGCCCATCGTGCTCGCGCCCAACATGAGCGTGGGCGTCAACGTCACGCTCAAGCTGTTGGAGATGGCCGCGCGCGCCCTGTCCAGCGGCTACGACATCGAGATCGTCGAAGCCCACCACCGCCACAAGGTCGACGCGCCCAGCGGCACGGCGCTGCAGATGGGCGAGGTCATCGCCGCAGCGCAAGGCCGCAGCCTCCAAGATTGCGCCGTCTATCAGCGCGTCGGCCACACCGGCGAGCGCGAACCGGGTACCATCGGCTTTGCCACCGTGCGCGGGGGCGATGTGGTGGGCGACCACACGGTCATGTTCCTGGGTACGGGCGAGCGCATCGAAATCTCGCACAAATCCAACAGCCGCGCCACCTATGCCCAAGGCAGCCTGCGCGCGGTGCGTTTTCTGGCCCAACAGCCGCCCGGGCTGTACGACATGGCCGACGTGCTGGGCTTGAAAAAAGAACGAACGTTCGTTTAGGGAAATCCCTCATGGGGATCGGCCCACCCCTGCGCTACAGTGTCGCCCCTGTGTGCCCGGGCGGTTCCGACCCCCCGGTCGAACGTCTGGGCATCGACATCGGGGAAATCGCATGCGTGTGAAGGACTGGCGGCTGTCCACCAAGCTGTGGACGGGCGTAGGGGTGTTGGTTGCGGCCATCGTCGCGGTGGTGGTGACGGTGTCGGCGCAATCGGCACTGACGAGCCGCGCATCGGAAGCGGCGATTCGGGCGCGCACCGAGCGGCTGTTTGCCGCGTCGCTGTGGGCGGGGTTGGTCGAAACCGATCTGACGCGCGCGCAGGCCATGTTCATCGCGCGCGACCCGATCCTGCAGACCCTCTATCTGGTGCCCATGGCCGAGGGGCGCAAACGTATGGCCGAGCTGGAGGCCAGCATCGTCGAGAAGGTGAGCGACGCCCGTGAGCGAGCGCTGCTGGATGCCGTGATGGCGCTGCGGCGCGAGATCGAAGCGGCGTTCGAGGAGGCGCAGCGCTTGCGCGAGGCGGGCGACGAGGAGCGCGCGTTGGCCGTGCTGGAGGCGCGCTACACCCCGCGCATCCCGGCGTATTTGCACGCGCTGCGCGAGTTTGCCGATTACCAACGCGCCCAGCTTGCCACCGTGCAGGCGTACTACGAAAGCAAGCGTCGCCAGAACATGATCTTCGGCTCCACCGCGATGGGCCTGCTGGTGTTGGGCATCCTCATCGGCGCGTGGGGGCTGATCCGGCACATCCGCCAGCCGCTGCAGCGCACGGTATCGTTTGCGTCCACGCTGGCCGGAGGGGATCTCACGTACGCCCTCGATACCCGGCGGCGCGATGAATTTGGCGAGATGACCCGAGCGCTGGAAACCATGCGAGGCGAACTGGCTGCCCTGGTGCGGGAAGTGCGCCACGCCAGCACCCAGCTGCAAGAGACCACGGAGGAAATCGCGCACGGCAACCAAGATCTGTCGGACCGCACCGAGCGAGCCGCCAGCAATTTGCAGGAAGCCGCGGCCAATATGGAAGCGTTGACCGAGCGCATCCGCGAAGCGGCTGCCAGCGCCCGTCGCGCCAGCGAGCAAGCGCAGGCCTTGGGGCAGCGGGCGCGCGAGAGCGATCAGGCGGTGGCCCAGCTCGTGGCCACGATGGAGGCCATCCGCCAGAGCAGCGACCGCATCGCCGCTATCACCGCCGTGATCGACGGCATCGCGTTCCAGACCAACATCCTGGCCTTGAACGCGGCGGTGGAGGCGGCCCGAGCCGGTGAGGCGGGCCGGGGGTTTGCCGTCGTGGCGGGGGAGGTGCGCGGCCTCGCCCAGCGCAGCGCCGAGGCCGCGCGCGAGATCCGTGGCTTGATCGAACACAGTGTGGCCGACGTGCAGCAGGGGACCCATCAGGTCGAACAGGCGCGCGCCACCATCGAGCGCATGCGCGACGAAGTGCACCGGCTGGGTGAATCGATCGCCGAAGGTGCACAGGCCAGTCAGGAGCAGGCGAATGGGGTCGACGAGATGAACGAGGCCATTGGCCAGCTCGACCGCATGACGCAGCAAAACGCGGCGCTGGTCGAAGAAATCGCCGCCGCCGCGCTGGCGATGCGCGAGCAAGCCACACACCTGACGGCATTGGTGGAGCGGTTTCGCGTGCCGGCCGCGTAAACGGGCAGCGCGCTGGCAGTGGGTCCCGCCCGGGGCGCTCGCCTACAATGCCTGCGCGGGGTGCCTGCGTGGGCCCGGGGCATGCCGTGCAGTCACCGTTGCGCCCATCGGGCCCCACGAGCAGCACAGGAGACAGACGCCCATGACCATCCAAACCCGCACCATCGAGTACACCCACGACGGCGACGTGTTCGAAGGACTGCTGGCGTGGGACGACCGCCAGCCGGGCCCCCGCCCCGCGGTAGCCGTGGCCCACGCCTGGGCCGGGCGCAGCGCGTTCGAGGACGGCAAGGCGCGCGCGCTGGCGGAGCTGGGCTACGTGGGCTTTGCCATGGACGTGTACGGCAAGGGCCGCCGCGGTCGCACCAAAGAGGAAAACGCCGCCCTCATGACCCCGCTGGTGCAGGACCGGGCCCGCTTGCAAGCGCGCCTGGCGGCGTCGCTGCAGACGCTGGCGGCACAGCCGCAGGTGGACGCGCAGCGGCTGGCGGCCATCGGCTTTTGCTTTGGCGGCCTGAGCGTGCTGGACATGGCGCGCACGGGGTTGCCGCTGCGCGGGGTGGTGAGTTTTCATGGGCTGTTCACCCCGCCGGGCAACACCGCGGGCCGTGCCATCAGCGCCAAAGTGCTGGCGCTGCACGGATGGGACGACCCGATGGCCACGCCGGAGGCGGTGCTGGCGTTTGCGCGTGAGATGACGCAAGCGGGTGCCGACTGGCAGCTGCACGCCTACGGCGGCACGATGCATGCCTTCACCAACCCCGAGGCCAACGATCCCGGCTTCGGCACCGTCTACAGCGCGCGCGCGGATGCGCGCTCGTGGCAGGCCATGCGCCAGTTCCTGGCCGAAGTGCTGGCCTGAGCGCTGCCTGCACTGGCGGTGCGCTGGGCCCGGGTGGTATCTGGCGCACGGCCCCCTCTACAATCGCGGCAAACCCGTCGCGGGATGCGTCCCGTGTGCCAATCCTTTTCGCTTCCATGACCGCTGCCACCGCCCCCTATTCGCCCCGTGACCTGGAGGCCACCGTGCAGGCCCAGTGGGCCGCGCGCGACGCTTACCGCGTGCGCGAAGACGCGTCGCGCCCCAAGTTTTACGCCTGCTCCATGCTGCCCTACCCCAGCGGCAAGCTGCATATGGGGCACGTGCGCAACTACACCATCAACGACATGATGGCGCGCCAGCTGCGCATGAAGGGCTACAACGTGCTCATGCCCATGGGCTGGGACGCCTTCGGGCTGCCAGCGGAAAACGCGGCCATCAAAAACGGCGTGCCGCCCGCGCGCTGGACGTACGACAACATCGCTTACATGAAGCGGCAGATGCAGGCCATGGGCCTGGCCATCGACTGGAGCCGCGAGATCGCCACGTGTTCCCCCGACTACTACAAATGGAACCAGTGGCTGTTTCTGAAGATGCTGGAAAAGGGCATCGCCTACCGGCAGACCCAAGTGGTCAACTGGGACCCGGTAGACCAGACGGTGCTGGCCAATGAGCAGGTCATCGACGGGCGCGGCTGGCGCACCGGGGCGCTGGTGGAAAAGCGCGAGATCCCCGGCTACTACCTGGCCATCACGCGCTACGCCGAAGAGCTGCTGTCGGCCGTGGCCAACCCGGATGATCCCAACTTCTTGCACGGCTGGCCCGAGCGCGTGCGCCTGATGCAGGAGAACTGGATTGGCAAGAGCGTCGGCGTGCGCTTTGCCTTCCCGCACGACATCCGCGACGAGGACGGCCGCCTGATCCAGGACGGGCGGCTGCACGTGTTCACCACCCGCGCCGACACCATCATGGGGGTGACGTTTTGCGCCGTGGCGCCCGAGCATCCGCTGGCGCAGTTGGCGGCGCGCCGCGACCCGGCGCTCGCTGCCTTCATCGAGCGCTGCAAGCAAGGCGGCACCACCGAGGCGGAACTCGCGCTCAAGGAGAAGGAGGGCATGCCCACGGGGCTGGTGGTGCGCCACCCGCTCACCGGTGAGGCGGTGCCGGTGTGGGTGGGCAACTATGTGCTCATGGGCTATGGCGACGGCGCCGTCATGGGCGTGCCTGCGCACGACGAGCGCGATTTCGCGTTCGCGCGCAAGTACGGCCTGCCGATCAAACAGGTCATCGGCCCGGCGCCCGGCTCAGAGGCGGCGCTGACGTTCGACCCCACGCGTTGGCAAGACTGGTACGCGGACAAGTCGGGCGCGCTGGTGTGTGTGAATTCGGGTGTGCTCGACGGCCTGCCCCACCAGGCGGCGGTGGACAAGGTGGCCGAGCTGCTGGCGGCCCAAGGGCTGGGCGAGAAAAAGGTGACGTACCGTCTGCGCGACTGGGGCATCAGCCGCCAGCGCTACTGGGGCACGCCGATCCCCATCATCCACTGCGACGACTGCGGCCCGGTGCCCGTACCCTACGAGGATCTGCCCGTGGTGCTGCCCGAAGATCTGGTGCCCGATGGCAGCGGCAACCCGCTGGCCAAGTGCGAGGCGTTCCTGAACGTGCCGTGCCCGCGCTGCGGCAAGCCCGCGCGGCGCGAGACCGACACCATGGACACCTTCGTCGACAGTTCGTGGTACTTCATGCGCTACTGCGACCCGCAGCTGTCCGACGCCATGGTGGGCGAGGGCACGCGCTACTGGATGCCGATGGACCAGTACATCGGCGGCATCGAGCATGCCATTTTGCACCTGCTCTACGCGCGCTTTTGGACCAAGGTCATGCGCGATCTGGGGCTGGTGGCGATCGACGAGCCATTCCAGCGCCTGCTCACGCAGGGCATGGTGCTCAACCACATCTACAGCCGCCGCACCGCCAAGGGGGCCAAGGAATACTTCTGGCCGCACGACGTCGAGCCCGTGCTCGACGCCAGCGGCAAGACCGTGGGCGCGCGCCTCAAGCGCGACGTGCCCAGCGCCGACGGCGTGCTGCCCGCCGGCACGCCCATCGATTACGAGGGCGTGGGCACGATGTCCAAGTCCAAGAACAACGGCGTCGATCCGCAAGACCTGATCGACTGCTACGGCGCCGACACCGCGCGCCTGTACACGATGTTTACCGCGCCGCCCGAGGCCACGCTGGAATGGAACGATGCGGCGGTGGAAGGCAGCCACCGCTTCTTGCGCCGCGTCTGGGCGCTGGGGCAGCGCTTGGCCCAGTCGGACTGGAGCGCCGCCACCCGGTCGGTGCAGGGGGCGTCGTCGCTGGCCGAGGTGCGCTTTGGCAAGCGGGCGCAGGCGCTGCGCTGCGAAATCCACACCGTGCTCAAGCAGGTGGACTACGACTACCAGCGCATGCAGTACAACACCGTGGTGTCGGGCTGCATGAAGATGCTCAACGCGCTGGAGGCGTTCGATCCCAGCGACGAGCCCGGCGGCGGGGTGGCGCTGATCGAGGGCATGGGCATCTTGCTGCGCTGCTTGTATCCGGTCACGCCGCACCTGACCAGCCATTTGTGGCAGGCGCTGGGGTATGCCCAAACGATGGGCGACTTGCTCGATGCGCCGTGGCCGACGGTGGACGAGGCCGCGTTGCGCCGTGACGAAATCGAACTGGTGCTGCAAATCAACGGCAAGCTGCGCGGCAGCCTGACCGTGCCGGCCGAGGCCGACCGCGCCGCGATCGAGGCGGCAGCGCTGGCGTCGCCGGAGTTTGCCAAGTACGGCGAGGGCCGTCCCGCGCGCAAGGTGGTGGTGGTGCCGGGCCGCCTCGTCAACGTGGTGGTGTGACCATGGTCGCGCGACGCGCCTGGCTGACAGCGGCAGGGGGCGCGATCGTCGTCGCGGCCGGGCTGGCGGGCTGCGGGTTTCGGCTGCGTGGTACCGGCTGGCGCTTCGGCTTTCGCACCCTGCGCCTGCAGGCCGCGGCCGACAGCGACGTGCTGCAGAGCCTGCGCGCGCAGCTGCAAGCGGCCGGGGTGGTGGTCACGGGCACGGGCGTGGCGGCTGCCACCACCACGCCCGCCGCGCCGCCACCGGCGGCGGATGTGATCCTGCACGTGTTGCAAGACCAGCGCGAGCGCGTCGTGGTGGGCACCACTGCGGCGGGTCAGGTGCGCGAGCTGGCGCTGCGGCGGCGCGTGCGTTTCGCCCTGCGCACGCCGGCGGGGGTCGAACTGATCCCAGAGACCGAACTCTCGCAGGAGCGCGAGCTGAGCTTTTCCGAGACCGTGGTGCTGGGCAAGGAAGCCGAAGAGGCGCTGCTGTTCGACGACATGCGCACGGCGATCGTGCGCCAGTGGTTGGTGCGGCTTGCTGCCGTGCCGCTGCGCTGAACGCGGGGCGCAGCGCTTCAGCTGCCGCGTCGCGCCTGGTGTTCGCGCATCAGCGTGCTCTTGCCGAACAGGCTCTCGATCAGGTCCACCGCCAACAACGCCGTGCGATTGCGCACGTCCAGCGCGGGGTTGAGCTCCATCACGTCCAGGCTGGCCAGCCGCCCCGTGTCGGCGATCATTTCCATGCACAGTTGCGCTTCGCGGTAGGTGGGCCCGCCGGGTACCGTCGTGCCCACACCCGGGGCGATCTCGGGGTCGAGAAAATCGACGTCGAAGCTGACGTGCAGGTGCGTGTCGGCGTCCAGCCCGGCGAGCGCCATTTCCATCGTGTGGCGCATGCCCATCTCGTCGATGTAGCGCATGTCGTACACCTCCAGGCCCTGCTCGTGCACGAAGCGCTTCTCGCCCGGATCGACGCTGCGGATACCGATCTGGCGCACCTGACTCGGGTGCAGTGCAGGGGCGTCGCCGCCCAGGCGCACCAGCGCTTCGGGGCCGAAGCCGCATAGGCATGCGACCGGCATACCGTGCAGATTGCCGCTTGGTGTCAGCGCCGCGGTGTTGAAGTCGGCGTGCGCATCCAGCCACAGCACGCGCAGCTTTTTGCCCTGTGCGCGGCAGTGGCGTGCGACCGCACTGATCGAGCCCATGGCCAGACAGTGGTCGCCGCCCAGCAGGATGGGCAGATGGCCCTGCGCGAGCTCGGCATACACCGCCTCGTGCACGGCACGGTTCCACGCCACCACCTCTGACAAGTGGCGGTAGCCCTGCACCGCTGGCTGCCACGGGTTGGGCGGGCCGCCGAGATTGCCGCGATCGAGTACCCGCAGGCCGTGGGACTCCAGTGCGGCCTGCAGTCCCGCCACTCGCAGCGCCTCCGGGCCCATCGAGGCGCCTCGCGCGCCAGCGCCCACGTCCGTGGGCGCGCCCACGAGCGCCACGGTTTCGATACCAACCGTCGTTGTCATGATCGATTCAGGGTGTCAAAACAGACAGGCCCGTAGTGTGACACGGCTTCTACAATTCGCCCATGCAAATCGGCCACGCCCAGTTGACGGCTCAGCTTCGGCGCGGGCTGGCGCCGTTGTACGTCGTGCACGGCGACGAGCCGCTGCTGGCACAGGAGGCGGCCGACGCCATCCGGGCCGCGGTGCGTGCCGCGGGGCACAGCGAGCGCACAGTCTACACGGTCGCCGGTGCGCACACCGACTGGAGCGCGATCCTGGCGGCCGGCTCGGCGCTCAGCCTGTTTTCCGACAAGCGCCTCATCGAGGTCCGCATCCCGTCTGGCAAACCGGGAAAAGACGGGGCGCTGGCGTTGCAGCGTCTGGCCGAGTCGGCCGCTGCTGCGGCGGATACCGTGACCCTGGTGCTGCTGCCACGGCTGGACGCGGCGACGCTCAAGAGCCCATGGTTTGCCGCCTTGCAGGCGTACGGTGTGGTGGTACGCGTCGATCCCGTCGAGCGTGCCCAGTTACCGATGTGGATCGCGCAACGCCTGCAAGCCCAGGGCCAACACGTTGCCGCGGGTGACGAAGGGCAGCGCACGTTGGCCTTTTTGGTTGATCGGGTCGAAGGCAACCTGTTGGCGGCGCATCAAGAGATCGCCAAGCTGGGGCTGCTGTATCCACCCGGGGAGCTGTCCTTCGAGCAGGTGCGCACGGCCGTGTTGGACGTGGCGCGCTACGACCCCTTCGGTCTGCCCGAGGCGGTGCTCGATGGTGCCGTGGCCCGCGTGCAACGCATGCTGGACGGGCTACGGGCCGAAGGTGTGGCGCCCGTGCCCGTGCACTGGGCGCTGGCCGAGGAGGTGCGCGCGCTGCACCGGGTGCGGCTGGCGCTGGATCAGGGGCAGCCCATGCCACTGGCGCTGCGCGAAGCCCGCGTGTGGGGTGCGCGCGAGCGGCGCTACGAGCGGTTGTTGCCGCGCTTGCGCAGCACGCAGACCGGGCGCTGGCTGGTCGAGGCGCAGACGGTGGACGGTATCGTCAAAGGGTTGACGGCGCCGGATTGGCCGGCCGACCCCTGGCAGGCGCTGCATCGGCTGGCCGTCGGCGTCGCCCTGGCGTGCGCGAGCGCCGGTGCTTGAGGGGATCACCCCCGCAGTCGGGCAAGCACGGCCGGGTCGGTTTTCGGTTCTGGTACGATGCCGCGCCATGCGACGCATCGTCTTTGTCTGTCTGGCCGGGCTGTTGAGCCTGGCCGTCCATGCCGCTCCTCTCGGGGTCGAGGGTGCAGCAGAGGCCGCGCCAGCACGGGGAGCCATCGATGCGTGGATGGGCCAGCTGCACACCGTTGGTAGCGAGACGAGCGATGTCGCGGGCCGCTTGCTGGGCACGGCGCTGGGCTTGATCGGGGTGCCCTACCGTTTTGGCGGTGGATCTGCCGAGACGGGGTTTGACTGCAGCGGTTTCGTGCGCTACGTGTACGCCAACACGCTGGGCTTGTGGTTGCCGCGCCGTGCGGCCGAGCAGGCCGAAGTCACCACGCCGGTCACCAAGGACGAACTGCGCCCAGGGGATTTGGTGTTTTTCAACACCATGCGCCGCGCCTTCAGCCACGTGGGCGTGTATTTGGGCGATGGCAAATTTGTCCACGCACCCAGCAAGGGGGACAGCGTCAAGGTCAGCGACATGAACGACCGCTACTGGGCGCGCCGCTTCAACGGCGCGCGCCGGGTGGAAGCGCTTGAAAACGCGTCAGTAGGCGCACGCTGAGCCCCATCAAGGATTGACCAGCAGCCGCTCTATGTCACGTCGCAGGGTGTCGCTTTCCGGCGAAACCAGGCTGTTGTACGCCAGCACCGTGCGACCGTCGCGGCTGATCAGGTATTTGTAAAAGTTCCACTTCGGCGTGGTGCCGGTGCGCTCGACCAACTGTTTGAACAGCGGGTTGGCTTGCGGGCCGCGCACGCTGCTCTTGGCGAACATCGGGAACTGCACCCCGTAGGTGTTTTCGCAGAACTCGGCGATTTGTTGGTTGCTGCCCGGCTCCTGTTGCCCGAAGTCGTTGGACGGGAAACCGAGCACGACCAGTCCCCGGTTTCGGTAGCGGCGGTACAGCGCCTCCAAGCCCTTGTACTGGTCGGTGAAGCCGCAGTAGCTGGCGGTGTTGACGACCAGCACCACTTTGCCCGCGTACTGGCAAAGATCTTGCGGCTTTTCATCCTGCAGCCGGTCGAAGCGGTGCTGCAAGATGGCGGGGCAATCGGTTTTCGCAGCGGTGTTGGCCGCTTGGGCAGAGGCGTGGATAGGGGTGCTCATGGGCAGCAGGACCACGGCAGCCAGTGCCGCGAGGAGAGGATACCAGGGGGCCTTCACCGTGCGATTCTCGACGGATGAACATTGAACCGAGCCACCATCCTACGAGCGTCGCTCGTCGTCAGGGCGGGGCGGTGACAAGGCTGCGTTGGCACAGGGGGTATGCGGCGGCCCTGCCTCAGCCCGTGGTTTCGCCTAGGACCTGTGTCCATAGCCGCCGCACCGCCCGCGCCTCGTCGCGCACCGCATCGGGGTCGACCTGCGTGCTGGCGTCGTCCAAGCGGGCGCGGTGCTGCAGCTGGCGCAGGCGCCGGTAGGCGTCGGCGGCAGCCAACCCCACGCCCGTTGGCAGCAGCCCCGCGGATTCGGCCCGCTGCAACAACGCGATGTTGCCCGCGTTGTCGCGCAAGGCGGGGTGCTTGCGGCTGTGTGCCAACACCAGGTACTGCACGGCGAATTCGACATCGATCATGCCCCCGGGGCTGTGCTTGAGGTCGAAGCGCCCCGCGCGCACGGGGTGGGCGTCGTACAAGCGCTGGCGCATGGCACGGATTTCGGCCGCCAGCGCGGCGCGGTCGCGCTCGGCGGTGATGACGGCCTCGCGCACGGCGTCGAAGCGCACGCGCAGGTCAGGCGCGCCCACCACGAAGCGTGCGCGCGTCATGGCTTGGTGTTCCCAGGTCCACGCGGTGTTGCTGCCGCGGTTTTGCTGGTAATTCTCGAAAGCCGTGAAGCTGGTCACGAGCAGGCCCGAGTTGCCGTTGGGCCGCAAAGCGGTGTCGATTTCGAACAGGTCGCCCTCGCCGGTCTTGACGGTCAGCCAGTTGATCAGTTTGCGCACGAAGGCCGCGTACACCTCGGGCGCGCGCTCATCGTCGTCGTCATACACGAAGACGATGTCGAGGTCGCTGCCGTAGCCCAGTTCCTTGCCGCCCAGTTTGCCGTAGCCGATGATGGCGTGGCGCGGTTCGTCGCGGTGGCGGTTTTTCAGGCGCTGCCAGCACCAGCGGCCGGTGATGTCCAGCACCGCGTCGGCCAGCGCGCTCAAGTCGTCGGCCACCTGCTCCACCGTCAGCACGCCCTCCACGTCGCGCGCCAGGGTGCGAAACACCTCGGCGTGGTGCGCGCGGCGCAGCAAGTCGAGCAGCGCCTCGTCGTCGTCTTCGCCGGTCTTGTGCAGGGCCCAGCGGCGCGCTTCCAGGTCGGCCATGAACGCCTGGGGGTCGAAGCGCGTGGCGTAGAGCTCGGCGCTGGCCAGTTCGTCGATGACGCCGGGGTGGCGCAGCAGGTAGCGGGCAGGCCAGCGCGCCGCACCCAACACGCGCAGCAGCCGCTCGTGTACCGCGGGCCGCTCTTGCAGCAGGGCCAGGTAGCTCTCGCGCCGCAGCAAGGGCTCGATCCAGTCCACCAAGCGCACGGCGGCCTCGACACTGACGCGCCCGTCGTCGATCCAGGCCACGGTGCGCTGCAATAGCCGCACCAGCCGCTGTCGCGCCTCGTCGCGCAAGGCCAGCACGCGCGGGTGGTCGATCCACGGCTGCAAACGCTCGGCCAAGGCCGGGGGGCAGTCGGGTAGCAGGCTCGTGAGGTCGTCGGGCTCGGCGCGGGTGCCGTGGCACCCCTTGCCGGCGCACCCCCCGTTGCCGTCGCCGCCGAGCAGCGTGTCGAACTCGTGCGCCACCACCTCGCGGTGGGCATCGAGGGCGCTCAAAAACCCGGGCACTCCGTCAAAACCCATGGTGTGGGCGATCCACAGCAAGTCGTCGTCGCGGGTGGGCAGGATGTGCGTCTGCTGATCGTCCAGGTATTGGATGCGGTGCTCCACGCGCCGCAAAAACTCATAAGCGTCGGCCAACTGGCGCGCCTTGTCGGCGGGCATCAGGCCCGCATCGGCCACGCGCTGCAGCGCTTGCAGTGTGGGACGCGTGCGCAGCTCGGGGAATTGCCCGCCGCGCACCACCTGCAGCAGTTGCACGATGAACTCGATTTCGCGGATGCCGCCACGCGAGAGCTTGACGTCGTGCGCGCGCTCGGGGTGGCCGGCCGCGCGCCGCACCGCGTGTTCGCGAATTTGCTGGTGCAGACGCCGCAGGGCGTCGAACACCGCGTAGTCCAGGTAGCGCCGAAAGACGAAGGGCAGCACCACCGGGCGCAGCCAGGCACCGCTGCCGTCGCGGCAGGCGCTGTCGGCCGGGGCGACGACGCGGCTTTTGAGCCAGGCGAAGCGCTCCCACTCGCGGCCGTGTGCCTGGAAGTAGTCCTCCAACGCGCCCAGGGGTACCGCCGGCGGGCCCGAGTTGCCGTTGGGGCGCAGCGCCAGATCGACGCGAAACGCCTGCCCATGCTCGGTCACCTCGCTGATGAGCGCCTGCATGCGCTTGACCAGCTTGGCGAAATATTCGTGGTTGGTGATGCGCTGGCGCCCCTGGGCATCGCCGCGCGTCTCGCCGTCGGTCTCGTAGACGTAGATGAGGTCGATGTCGCTGGAGACGTTGAGCTCGCGCGCGCCCAGCTTGCCCATGCCGACGATCCACCAGCCGCAGCGCCCAGGCTCGGCCTGCAAATCGGGGGGCAGCGGCGTGCCCGCCCGCTGGGGGCCGGCCTGCGGGGGGCCGTGGATGGCGTCGAGTTCGGCGCGTGCGGCGCGCGCGGCTTCATCGAGCACCAGTTCGGCCAGCGCGGTCATGGCGTGTGTGATGGCCGACAATGGCGCGCCTTGTTCACAGTCGAGTACCGCCAATCGCTCCAGCGTCAGGTGGCGCACGATGCGCAGGGCCGCCGGCACGTCGTGGCCGTGTGCACGCAGCGTTTGCCAAGTTTGGCGCAACGAAGCAGCGTCAGGCACACCCGGCGGCAACCAGTGGCGTTCGGTCTCGTAGCGGCGCCGGATGCGTTGCACGAACCGGCTGTGGTCGGCGTTGGGCGAACCAACGCAAGCGCTCGACATCATAATTTCGTGTGACTGCATCGATGGCCTCCTCTCCCGCGTCTCGCCGCCTGCGCCTGTGGGCACGGGCGACGCAGCTCCTCTTCGCAGGGGTGGTGGCCGTTTGGTTGTTGCTCGGGGTGGCGTGGGGGGCTCTCCAGTTCTGGATTGTGCCGCGGGCCGAGGCATGGCGTCCGGCGCTGGAGGCGGTGGCCACACGCGCCCTGGGGGTGCGGGTGACGGTGGGGGCGATCGAGGCAGCTGCCACTGGGCCGGTGCCAGGGTTGACGCTGCGCGACGTGCGGCTGCATGATGCCCAAGGCCATGAGGCGCTGCACCTGCCGCGGGTGCAAGCGGCGCTGTCGGTGGCGTCGCTGTGGCGCGTGGGATTCGAGCAGCTCGCCATCGAGGGGGCGGTGCTCGAGGTGCGGCGACTCGCAGATGGCCGATTGCAGGTCGCGGGACTGGACGTCAACGCCACCCCCGGCGACAGCCGGGCGGCCGACTGGTTTTTCGGGCAGCGCGAGTTTGCGCTGCGCGGCGGACGCGTGCGCTGGGTCGATGAGCAGCGCCCAGATGCCCCGCCCCTGGTGCTCGAGCAGGTGGATATCGTCGTGCGCAATCCCGGCTGGCGGCACGAATTTCGGCTCGACGCCACGCCGCCACCCGAGTGGGGCGAGCGCTTCAGTGTGCGGGGGCGCTTCAGCCGCCCGCTGTGGCAGACCCACCCTGGGCGCTGGCGCGACTGGTCGGGCGAGGCGTACCTCGAGGCGCCGCGGCTGGACCTGCAGCGGCTGGGGCAGTACGTGGATACCGCGGCGCTGTGGGGCGTGCGCGCGGGGCGGGCCACGGGGGCCTTGCGGCTGTGGGCCGACGTGCAGCGCGGCCAATGGCGCGCGGCCGTCGCGGACGTGCAGTGGAGCGACGTGCAGATTGCCTGGGCGCGCACAGCGGAAACCAACATCGAGCCGCTGGCCGTGGCCCACCTGGGCGGGCGGCTCGGGGTGCAGCGCGATGGCGACACGATGGTCTGGACCACGCAGGGCCTGACCATCACCACCGCCGACGGTGCCGAATGGCCACGTGGCGATGTGCGCTTCGAGCTGGCGCAGGCGGGCGATGGCGCGCTGCGCCGCTGGATGCTGACGTCGGACCGACTGGATTTGGGAGTGCTGCAACGGCTCGCGCGCGTGCTGCCGCTGGGCGACGCGGTCAACCGCTGGGCCTTGGCCACGCAGCCCGCGGGCATCGCCGAAGGGCTCGTGGTGCGCTGGTCGGCCGCGGAGCGCCCGGGCGCGCCCGAGCGCTGGTCGGCGCGCGGGCGGGTGCAGGGGCTGGCCTTGCGCCCTGGCGCAGCGGCGGCCGTGGTACCGGGCGACAACGCCAACAAGGCGCCCGCCTACGGGCGTCCGGGGGTCGAGGGCGTGGACGCCGAATTTGCCTTCGACGAGCGCGGCGGCCGCGCCAGCGTGGCGCTGCGGCGCGGGGCGCTGACGTTCCCTGGTGTTTTCGAGGAACCGCGTCTGGCGTTCGACGAGCTGAACGCGCAGCTGCGCTGGACGCTCGACGGCCCGGACATCGCGCTCGACGTCGAGCAACTGAGCTTTGCCAACGCCGACGCGGCGGGCAGCGGCCGCCTGCGCTGGCGCACCGCCGACCCGGCGCGCAGCGCGGCGCGCGATCGCTTTCCCGGGCTGCTGCAGCTCGACCTGCGGCTCACGCGCGCCGACGGCACGCGCGTGGTGCGTTATCTGCCGCTGACCGTGGGGGCCGATACACGGCAGTATCTGCGTGCGGCGATCCGGGCCGGGCGGGTGGCCCAGGCGACGTTTCGCGTCGATGGCGATCTGTGGGACTTTCCATTCGCCGCCGCGCGCCAAGGCACGTTCGAGGTGCGCGCGCAGCTGCAGGACGTGGTGCTCGACTACGCGCCGCCGTCGCTGCTGCCCGCGGGCAGCGCGCCGTGGCCCGCGCTGGCAGCGCTCGACGCCGAGTTGCGCATCGATGGCCATCGCTTGCAGGTGGCCCGCGCCAGCGGCGGCGTGCTTGGCCAGCCCGCGCTGCGCGTGGTGCAGGCCGACGCGGTGATCGCCGACTACATGGCCGATGCCCCGCTGCTGCAAGTCGATGGCCTCATCCGTGGCCCGGCCGCGGAGGCGCTGCGCTTCGTCGCCGCGTCCCCGCTGCGCGCCATGACCGACGGGGCGCTCGACGAGGTGCGCGCCGACGGCACCGTCGAGGTGCCGTTGCAGCTGCGCATCCCGCTGGACGACACCGACCGCACGCAAGTGCGCGGACAGGTGCGGCTGGCGGGCAACGACGTGCAATGGGGGCCGGATCTGCCTGCATTGCAGGGTGTGCGGGCGGTTATCGACTTCACCGATCAGGGGTTCGACCTCTCGTCGGCGAGCGCCCGTGCGCTCGGGGGTGAGCTGCGCTTTGCCGGTGGCATGACGCGCCGCGACGGCGCGGCCGTGATCCGCGTGCAGGGCCAGGGCAGCGCCAGCGCCGTCGGCCTGCAGTCGGCGCCTGCGTGGGGTTGGGCGCGCTGGCTGGGGCAGTACGCGCAGGGCGCGACACGCTACACGCTCGGGCTGACTTTCGGCCCCAACGGGATGGATCTGCAGGTGGACACCGACCTGCGCGGCATGGCCCTGGCGCTGCCCGCGCCGCTGGTCAAGCCGGCGGAATCGGCCTGGCGCGTCGCGCTGGCGATCCAGGCGCAGCCCCGCCCCGAGCCGGGCGCGGCACTCACCCGCGATCGGCTGCGTCTGAGCATCGAGCCCGCAGCCGATGGGGTGCCGCTGCGCGCCGAGTTTGAGCGCGAGCATCGAGGCGACGTCACCACGGTGCGCCGCGGGCGGCTGGCCCTGGGAGCCGAGTGGCCCGATTGGCCGGTGTCGGGGGTGGCGGGCGTCGTGCGCCTGCGCGCGCTGGACGCCGATGCGTGGGCGGCGGCGCTGGAGCCGGCCGCGCCAGTGGCGGCTGGCGCGCGCAGCGCCGCCGTTGGCTGGCGCGACGGTACCGCCTATTGGCCAACCCAGTTTGGCATCACGCTGGATCGGCTGGTGCTGGGGGGGCGGCCGTTCGACGCCCTGGTGGCCGGCGGCACGCGTGCGGGCGACGCCTGGCGTTTGTCGGTGGTGGCGCGCCAATTCAACGGTTATCTGGAGTACGACGGCGGCACGCAGGAGCGGCTGATGGCACGGCTGGCGCGGCTGCAGCTGCCGCCCAGCGCAGCGGACGACGTCGAGCGACTGGCTGGTCAGCCGCGTTCGATGCCGGCGTTGGACGTGGTGGTGGACGATTTTGAACTGGCCGGGCGTCGCCTGGGGCGGTTGGAGCTGCAGGCCGTCAATCGCGATGCCACGCAGGGTGGCGTCGCGGCGCGCGAGTGGCGGCTGCAGACGCTGCGCCTGAGCGTGCCCGAAGCGCGCCTGAGCGCCACTGGCAATTGGGCACCCACCGCAGCGGCGCTGACGGCACCCGGACAGGCGGCCAGCGCGCGCCGTACGGCGCTGCAGGTACGGCTCGACATCGACGATGCGGGCGCGCTGTTGGATCGCTTCGGTTTTGCGGGCACGCTGCGCGGCGGACGGGGCCGGCTGGAGGGCTCGATCGGCTGGCTAGGCGCGCCGCTGGCGCTACACTTGCCCAGCCTGTCCGGCGAGCTCGCGCTCGACGTGCAGCGGGGGCAATTCCTCAAGGCCGACCCCGGCATTGCCAAGCTGCTGGGGGTGCTGAGCCTGCAGTCGCTGCCGCGGAGACTGACACTGGATTTTCGCGACGTCTTCAGCGAGGGGTTTGCGTTCGACTTCGTGCGCGGCCATGCCCGCATCGAGGGCGGGGTGGCCAGTACCAACAATTTGCAAATGAAGGGAGTCAGCGCCGCCGTGCTCATCGAGGGCCGCGCCGACCTGGTGCGCGAGACGCAGGACCTCACCGTCGTCGTCGTGCCGGAACTCAACGCCGGTACGGCGTCGCTGGTGGCCGCAGCGATCAACCCGGTCACCGGGCTGGGGACGTTCCTTGCGCAGTGGCTGCTGCGCGAGCCGCTGCAAGCGGCGGCCACGCAAACGTTTCGCATCACGGGCACCTGGGCCGACCCCCAGGTGGAGCGCATTGCGCGTACGATACCCGTTGCCAACCCGACCGATGCCAACCCGGAGCCAAACCGATGAAAGTCGCCGCCATTCAAATGGTCTCCGGCGTCAGCCTGGAGCACAACCTGACGCAGGCGCACGAACTGCTCGACCAAGCCCGCCACGCGGGTGCCGAGCTGGCCGTGTTGCCAGAGTACTTCGGCTTCATGGGCGCGCGCGACGCCGACAAACTGTTGCTGGCCGAGCCGCCGGGCCTGGGCAAGATGCAGGATTTTTTGTCCGACGCCGCGCGCGAGCTGGGGCTGTGGATCGTGGGCGGCACGGTGCCGCTGGCCACTGACGATCCGCAGCACGCGGCCAACGCGTCGCTCGCGTTCGACCCGCACGGGCGCTGCGTGGCACGCTACGACAAGATTCACCTGTTTCGCTTTCACGACGGGCAGCAGGGCTACGACGAAGCGGCCGTGCTGCAAGCTGGGGAGCGGCCGGTGGCGTTCACCCTGCGCGACCGGTCCGGCACCGACTGGCGCGTGGGCTTGAGCGTGTGTTACGACTTGCGCTTTCCCGAGTTGTATCGATTGTTGGCGGCGGACGTGCTGGTGGTGCCGGCCGCGTTTACCCATGTGACGGGACAAGCGCACTGGGAGGTGCTGCTGCGCGCGCGCGCCATCGAAAACCAGGCCTACGTGATCGCCAGCGCCCAAGGGGGCCGCCACGAAAACGGCCGCCAGACGTGGGGCCAGAGCATGATCGTCGACCCCTGGGGGGTGGTACTGGCGCAGCAGGCCACGGGGCCTGGGGTGGTGGTGGCCGAGCTCGAACGCGAGCGGCTGCTCGACGTGAGGCGCCGGCTGCCGGCGCTGAGCCACCGGCGCCTGTGAGCCGTGGTGGGCGCGCTTACTCGTGCGGGGACGGGGGCGGGGGTGGTGGCCGAGACCCGGGCGCGCGCTCAGGCGCCGGGGGTGCCGCATCCGGTGCGGGCGCGGCCTCGGGCGGCTCGCCCCGCTTGCGGCCCGCGAACATGGTCCACCAGACGATGAAGATGAACAACAACAGGGCGCCTAGCGCTTCGAGCAGCAACAGGGTCATGACGGCAACGGGTAAGAGAATCGGTCGGGCGGTGCGGCGGGTGGCTGGCTGGGGGGCGGTCATCGTCGTGGGCGCCATGGCGGGCTGTGGCAGCGTACCCGTCGCGGTCACCGATGCGTCGCCGCCCGCGCCCACGCTCCCCGCAGTGGAGCCGGCAGCCCCTCTGCAGGTTCCCCAACCGCCCGCGGTTGCCCTGCCTGTCCCGGTGGATGGCGAGGGACCGGCCGTGCTCACCCCCCTCGACGCGGCGTGGCAGGCGGCCGATGCGAGGCCGCTGCCGCCCCCCGTGCGGCGCGGGGCCGCGCTGTGGCAGCCGGTGCGCTGGAGCGAACTGCCCGGCTGGGGACGGGACGCCCTGCACGAGGCATGGAACGCCTGGCTGCGCAGCTGCGAGCGACCCGCCCCGCCGTGGGGCCCCATCTGCGCCGAGATGCGGCGCCTGACGCTGGGCGACGAGGCCGAGCGCCATGCCTGGATCATGCAGCGCCTGCAGCCCTACCGCGTGCTGGCGCCGGACGGGGCCAACCGGCCCGGCTTGCTGACCGGCTACTACGAGCCCGAGCTGCTGGCCAGCCGGGTGGCGCACGGGCCCTACCGCGTCCCGCTGTATGCGCCCCCGGCCGCGCTGGCCAGTGCCGCCGGGCGGCCGTGGTACACGCGGCAGCAAATCGACAGCGATCCGCAGGTGCAGCAGCTGTTGCAGGGCCAGGTGCTGGCCTGGCTGGCCGACCCGCTCGATGCGCTGCTGCTGCAAATCCAGGGTTCGGGGCGGCTGCGCATCCTCGAGCCCGACGGGCGCATTTCGCTCGTGCGGCTGGCGTTTGCCGCGCACAACGGGCACCCCTACCAGAGCGTCGGTCGCTGGCTGCTGGAGCGGCGCGAGATCCGCGATGGCACCTGGGAAGCCATCCGCGCGTGGGCCGCGGCCAACCCGCAGCGCCTCGACGAGCTGCTGTGGGTCAACCCGCGCGTCGTCTTCTTTCGTGAAGAGCCGCTGAGCGCGCTCGACACCCAGTTCGGCCCTCGCGGGGCGCAGGGCGTGGCGCTCACCCCGGGCCGCTCGGTCGCGGTCGATCGCGAAGCCATTCCCTACGGCACCCCATTGTGGCTGGCTTCCAGCGGGTCCGTGGCGCGGCTGCAGCGGCTGGTGCTGGCGCAGGACACAGGCAGCGCCATCGTGGGTGCCGTGCGCGCCGATTTTTTCGTCGGCTGGGGCGATGCCGCCTATCCGCTGGCGGCGGGCCTGAAGCAACCGCTGCAACTGTGGGCTTTGTGGCCGCGCGCGCAACGCTGAGTCCGACCCCTTCCCAACGATCCAGGAGTGAGCTGTTCATGACGATGCGTATCGGAATCCTGACCGGCGGCGGTGACTGCCCCGGCCTCAACGCCGTCATTCGCGCGGTGGCCAAATCGCTGTTGCGCCAGTGTGGCGCGCAGGTCATCGGTATCGAAGACGGTTTTGGCGGCCTGATGGCCGACACGCCGCGCGTGCGCGAGCTGACCTGGGAGTCGGTCAGCGGCATCTTGATGCGGGGCGGCACCATTTTGGGCACCAGCAACCGTGCCAACCCGCTGCGCAGCGAGGCCGACACCGAACGCGTGCTGGCCCACGCGCGCGCCCTGGGGCTGCAGGCGCTGGTGGTGATCGGCGGCGACGGCAGCATGGCCATCGCGCACGGTCTGGCGCAGCGTGGCTTGCCCATCGTGGGCGTGCCCAAGACGATCGACAACGACATCGTGGGCTGCGAGCGCAGTTTTGGGTTCGACACTGCGGTGGCCACGGTGACCGAGGCGATCGAGCGGCTGCAGACCACCGCGCAGAGCCACAGCCGGGTGATGATCGTCGAGACCATGGGCCGCTACGCAGGCTGGATCGCGCTGGAGGCGGGGCTGGCCGGCGCGGCGGACGTGATCCTGCTGCCCGAGATCGATTTCGACCTCGATGCGGTGGCAGCCGTCTGCCGCGCGCGCGAGCGGCGCCAGCGCTACACCATTATCTGCATCGGTGAGGGCGCCAAACCCCGGGGGGGTGAGCGCACCGTGCAGCAGCGCATCGCCGACAGCCCCGACCCGATCCGCCTGGGCGGCGTGGCGCACGTGCTGCGCGAGCAGCTGCAGCCGCGGCTCGATTCGGAGGTGCGCGCCACCGTGCTCGGCCACGTGCAGCGGGGCGGCTCGCCCACGCCGTTCGACCGTGTGCTGGCCACCCAGTTCGGCAACGAGGCGGCGCAGCTCATTATGCAGGGCCAATACAACCGCATGGTCACGCTGCACGGTGGGCGGCTGGGGCATGTCGCACTGGCCGACGTGGTGCATGGCACACGCACGGTGCCACTGGACCATCCTTTGCTGCGCGCCGCGCGCCAGATCGGGGTCTCGTTGGGCGATACCCTGGCCTGAGCGATGCTGCCCGTGGGCGCAAAAACGCACCGCGCGCCACCACGGGATATGTCGGTCCGCGTCGTGGATGCAGTGCGCGCGCCGGCGGTATGCGGAGTGCCACGAAAGTGTCGCCAAACCGACATCGGGTGTCTGGGTGGGGCCCGACGGCCAGGTTTACGGGTAAACCCGGGCCAGGAGGCTGGCACGACTCGTGCATAGTTACGGCACGTTCAACTTTTGCAAGGTTTCGCAATGAAACGAACACTCATCGCGTTCGGGGCGGCGCTCGTCCTGGGGATGCCGCTGGTGCATGCCAAGCCGTTCAAGTGGTCCAGCGCGGGCGAGATCGCCACCTGGGATATCCACTCGCAGAACAACGCGCTGCAAAACGGCATCCACGCCGCCGTTTACGAGTCGCTGGTCTACTACAACAGCAAGACGTTCAAGGTCGAGCCGGTGCTGGCCGAGTCGTGGCGCGAGATCAGCCCCACGCAGGTGCGTTTTTCCCTGCGCAAGGGCGTCAAGTTTCACGACGGCTCGCCGCTGACCGCGGATGACGTTGTGTTTTCCATTCAGCGCGCGATGGCCAAGACGTCGAACTTCGCCATCTACACCCAAGGCATCGACAAGGTGGTCAAAGTCGATGCGAACACGGTGGACATCATCCTCAAGGGCCCCAACCCGGTGCTGCTCAACCAGCTCACCGAGCTGCGCATCATGAGCAAAGCCTGGGCCGAGAAAAACCGCGCCACCGAGCCGCGCGACATCAAAGGCAACGAAGAGACGTTCGCGCACCGCAACGCCATGGGCACCGGCCCCTACATCTTGAAAGAGTGGGTGCCAGATCAGCGCATGGTGCTCGAGCGCAACCCCAACTATTGGGGCAAACTCGACACCAATGTGACCCAGATCGTCTATAACCCCATCAAGTCCGACGCCACGCGCATGGCTGCGCTGCTGTCGGGTGAGGTGGACTTCGTGCTCGACCCCACGCCGCAAGACCTGCCGCGCCTGCGCAACAACGCCAACCTCAAGGTCATCGATGGCGTGGAAAACCGCACCATCTTCTTCGGCATGGACCAGCACCGCGACGAGCTGCCGGGCAGCAACGTCAAGGGCAAAAACCCGCTGAAGGACGTGCGCGTGCGCAAGGCGCTGTACCAAGCCATCGACATCGACACCATCCACCGCGTGACCATGCGGGGCTTGAGCCAGCCCACCGGCGCGCTGGTGGCGCCGCAGGTGGCGGGCTGGAGCGAGTCGGTGCACAAGCGCTATCCCTACGACGTCGAAGCGGCCAAGCGGCTGCTGGCCGAGGCGGGCTACAAAGACGGCTTCGAAGTCGATTTCGCCTGCCCCAACAACCGCTACATCAACGACGAACAGATCTGTCAGGCGGTGGCCTCGATGTGGGCCAAGATCGGCGTCAAGGCCAAGCTGCGCACGCTGCCGCTGGTGACGTACTTCCCGATGATCCAGCGCTATGAGGCCAGCATCTACATGTTGGGTTGGGGCGTGCCGACGTTCGATGCGCTCTACACCCTGCAGTCGCTGCTGCGCACGCCGGGCCCGGGCGGCGACGGCAACTACAACGTCGGCCGCTACAGCAACCCCAAAATGGACGCGATCATCGACCGCGCCAAGACCGAGACCGATCCCTACATCCGCCCGCGTCTGCTGACCGAGGCGCTGCAACTGCAAAACGACGACGTGGCGCACATCCCGCTGCACAACCAGATCATCCCCTGGGCGATGAAAAAGTCGATCGACGTGGTGCATCGCGCCGACAACCGCATCGACTGGCGCGTGCTCAAGGTCAACTGATCACCCGCTGCGCAATCGGTGGCCGCGCTGCCAGTGGCGGGTGGCCCCGGGTGCGCAATCCGCTCTGTGAAGTCGCGGGGGCCCGTCGGCGGGCCTCCGCTGGAGTGCTTTCATGCTTGCCTTCATTTTGCGACGTCTGGCGCAGGCGGCGCTGGTCATGTTGGCCGTGGCCTTCGTGGCCTTCATGCTGTTTCAGTACGTGGGCGACCCGGTGCTACAGGTGCTGGGGCAGGACGCCACGCCAGAGCAGGTGGCCGCCGTGCGCGCCGAGTTGGGGCTCGATCAGCCCTTTTTCGTGCAGTTTTGGCAGTTCGTGCTCAACGCACTGCAGGGTAATTTCGGCATGAGCATCCACCAGGGGGTGCCGGTGGCGAGTCTGATCGCCGAGCGCTTTCCGGCCACGCTGGAGCTGGCGCTGGTGGCGGCCGTGCTGGCCCTGGCGGTCGGCATCCCGATGGGGGTGTATGCCGCGCTGCGGCGCGGCACGTGGCTCGCTCAGGTGTTCATGACCTTTTCGCTGCTGGGGGTGTCGCTGCCCACGTTCCTGATCGGCATCGTGCTGATCCTGATTTTTTCGGTGCAATTGGGCTGGCTGCCCAGCTTCGGGCGCGGCGAGGTGACCGACCTGGGGGGCTGGACCACGGGTCTGCTGTCGCCCAAGGGCTGGCGCCACCTGGTGCTGCCTGCGGTGACGCTGGCGATCTTCCAGCTCACCCTCATCATGCGCCTGGTGCGTGCCGAGATGCTGGAGGTGCTGCGCACCGATTACATCAAGTTCGCGCGCGCGCGTGGTCTGAGCGACCGGGCGGTGCACTTCGGCCACGCGCTCAAGAACACGCTGGTGCCGGTGATGACGATCACGGGCTTGCAGCTCGGGGGGCTGATCGCGTTCGCCATCATCACCGAGACGGTGTTTCAATGGCCGGGCATGGGGCTGCTGTTCATTCAGGCCGTCACGTTTGCCGACATTCCCGTGATGGCGGCCTACCTGTGTTTGATCGCGTTCATCTTCGTGGTCATCAACCTCATCGTCGATCTGCTGTATTTCGCCGTCGATCCGCGCCTGCGC
>DYIC01000028.1:0-2482 GCA_020723845.1 Hydrogenophaga sp. | reverse complement strand
TGGCCTTCGGCGTGCTCATCTTGTCCATTACGCTCACCGGCTGGGTGCAGTACGCACGCACGGTGCGCGGCTCCACGCTGGTGGAGCGGCAAAAGGAGTACGTGCAAGCCGCGCGCGTGATCGGCGTGGCGCCGCTGCGCATCATGCGCCGCCACGTGCTGCCCAATGTGCTCGGGCCGGTACTGGTGCTGGCCACCATCCAGGTGGCCACCGCCATCATCACCGAGGCGACGCTGAGCTTTTTGGGCGTGGGGGCGCCACCCACGTCGCCGTCGCTGGGCACCCTCATTCGCATCGGCAATGACTATCTGTTCTCGGGTGAGTGGTGGATCACCATCTTCCCCGGCGTGATGCTGGTGCTCATTGCGCTGTCGGTCAACCTGCTGGGCGACTGGCTGCGCGACGCCCTCAACCCGCGCCTGCGCTGAAACCGGCGGAGCACCGACATGGACAAACTGCTCGAAGTCAAAGACCTGGTGGTCGAGTTTCCCACCCGCCGCGGCGTGTTGCGCGCACTCGACGGCGTCTCGTTCGACATCGCGCCCGGCGAAATCCTGGGCGTGGTGGGCGAGTCGGGCGCGGGCAAGTCGCTCACAGGCGCGGCCATCATTGGCCTGTTGGAGCCGCCAGGCCGCATCGCGGGCGGCGAAATCCGCCTGCAGGGCCAGCGCATCGACCACCTGCCCCCGGCGCCAATGCGCCGCATCCGTGGCCGGCGCATTGGCGCGATTTTCCAAGATCCGCTGACTTCGCTCAACCCGCTGTACTCGATCGGCCGCCAACTCACCGAGACGATCCTGACGCACCTGGACGTCACGCCGGCCGAGGCGCGCGAGCGCGCCATCCAGCTGCTGCGCGACACCGGCATCCCCGCCGCGGAAGAACGTATCGACCACTACCCGCACCAGTTTTCGGGTGGCATGCGCCAGCGGGTGGTGATCGCGCTGGCGCTGGCGGCCGAGCCGCAACTGGTGGTGGCCGATGAGCCGACCACGGCGTTGGACGTGTCCATCCAGGCGCAGATCATCACGCTGCTCAAGCGCATCTGCCGCCAGCGTGGCGCGGCGGTCATGCTGGTCACGCACGACATGGGCGTGATCGCCGAGACCTGCGACCGCGTGGCCGTCATGTACGCCGGCCGCGTGGCCGAAATCGGCCCCGTGCACGAGGTCATCCACCGCCCGGCGCACCCCTACACCGCCGGGTTGATGAGTTGCATCCCCGACATGGAGGTGGAGCGCGAGCGGCTGCACCAGATCGACGGTGCCATGCCGCGCCTGACCGAGATCCCGCGCGGTTGTGCCTTTCACCCGCGCTGCGACAAAGCCATGCTGCGCTGTCACGACCAGCGCCCCGAACTGATGCCCGCCGGTGCCACCCGCGCCGCGTGCTGGCTGCACGACGTGGCCGCCACCGCGGCCGCCCAGGAGATGTCCCGATGAGCAATCCGGTCATGGAGATGGCCCCGGCGGTGACGCCCACCGCCAGCGCCCCGTTGGTGGTGGCGCAGGATTTGGCGCGCACGTTCGACGTCTCGGCGCCGTGGCTCAACCGCGTGCTGGAGCGCAAGCCGCGCCAATGGCTGCACGCCGTGGACGGGGTGAGCTTCGACATTCCGCGCGGTCAGACGCTGGCCCTGGTGGGCGAGTCCGGCTGTGGCAAGAGCACGGTGGCGCGCTTGCTGGTGGGGCTGTATGCGCCCACGCGCGGGCGGTTTATGTTTGACGGCCAAGACGCGCACGCCGCCTACCGCAGCGGCGCCCCCGGGCGGCTGTTGCGGCGGCGCATCCAAATGATCTTTCAAGACCCCTATGCCAGCCTCAACCCGCGCTGGCGGGTGGAGGACATCGTCGCCGAGCCGCTGCGCGAGCATGGCCTGCTGAGCGACCCGAAAGCGCTGCGCGAGCGCGTGGGCGAGCTGCTGCGCTCGGTGGGCTTGAGCCCGCACGACATGGTCAAGTACCCGCACCAATTTTCGGGTGGGCAGCGCCAGCGCATCTCGATCGCGCGCGCGCTGGCCACGCGGCCCGATTTTCTGGTGTGCGACGAACCAACCTCGGCGCTGGACGTCTCGGTGCAGGCGCAGGTGCTCAACATCATGAAGGACCTGCAGCGCCAGCAGGGGCTGACCTATTTGTTCATCAGCCACAACCTGGCCGTGGTGCGGCACGTGAGCGACCAGGTGGGCGTGATGTACCTGGGGCGGCTGGTGGAGCTGGCGGACAAGCGCACGCTGTTCACACAGCCGCGTCACCCCTACACGCGCATGTTGCTCGACGCCATCCCCAAGCTGCACGACACGGGCCGCGCGCGCACGCCGGTGCAAGGCGAGGTGCCCAACCCGCTCAACCCCCCCAGCGGCTGCGCCTTCCACCCGCGCTGCCCGCACGCCAACGCCCGCTGCAGCGCCGAGCGTCCTGTGATGCAGACCCTCGGCGGCGTGCGCGTGGCCTGCCACGCGGTGGAGGAAGGGCGGATTTGA
>DYIC01000027.1 GCA_020723845.1 Hydrogenophaga sp. | reverse complement strand
TGGCAGGTCGGGCAGGGCTCGGGGATGATCTTGCCGCTGCCGTGGCAGTGCGGGCAGGTCTGCTGCACACTGAAGAAGCCCTGGCGCATCTGCACGACGCCATTGCCGTGGCAGGTGGGGCAGGTCTTGGCGCTGGTGCCGGGCTTGGCACCCGTGCCGCGGCACGTGTCGCAATCCTCCCAGCTCGGGATGCGGATCTGCGCCTCCTTGCCGCGGGCGGCTTCCTCCAGCGTGATCTCCATCGCGTACGACAGGTCACTGCCGCGGTACATCTGGCGGCCGCGCGCTCCGCGCGGGGCGCCAAAGATGTCGCCAAAGATGTCGCCAAACGCTTCCGAGAAGCCTGCGAAACCGTCACCACCGCCCGCGCCACCGCGCAGGTTCGGGTCGACCCCGGCGTGCCCGTACTGGTCGTACGCGGCGCGCTTTTGTGGGTCGGACAGCATCTCGTAGGCTTCCTTGACCTCCTTGAACTTTTCCTCCGCCGCCTTGGCCGCCTCGCCCTGGTTGCGGTCGGGGTGGTATTTCATGGCCAGCTTGCGGTACGCCTTCTTGATGTCGTCCTCGCTGGCGTTGCGGGCCACGCCCAGGATTTCGTAGTAGTCACGTTTGGCCATGTCGGTCCACGGGTGTCATTAGGACGAAAGCCGCGCCGGGGGACGAGCCCCCTGCGCGGCGCTGAGTGGGCGAGCAAGCGGGATCAGTCGCGCTTGACTTCCTTGACCTCGGCATCGACGATGTCGTCGGCCCCGGCAGCGGCGCTGGCGCCGCCCGCCGCGCCGCCCGCGCCAGCGGCCCCGCCGCCGGCCGCCTGCGCGGCAGCCTGGCTGTCGGCGTACATCTTCTCACCCAGCTTCTGGCTGGCCTGCATCAGGGCTTCGGTCTTGGCCTCGATCGCGGCCTTGTCGTCGCCCTTGACGGCCTCCTCCAGGCTCTGGATCGCCGCTTCGATCTTGTCCTTCTCGCCCGCCTCGAGCTTGTCACCGTACTCCTTGAGGCTCTTGCGCACGCTGCTGATGAGCGCATCGGCCTGGTTGCGCGCCTGCACCAGCTCGACCTTCTTCTTGTCCTCGGCGGCGTTGAGCTCGGCGTCCTTCACCATGCGCTCGATCTCCTCCTCGGTCAGGCCGGAGTTCGCCTTGATGGTGATCTTGTTTTCCTTGCCCGTGCCCTTGTCCTTGGCGCTGACGTGCAGGATGCCGTTGGCGTCGATGTCGAACGTGACTTCGATCTGCGGGATGCCGCGCGGCGCCGGCGGGATGCCCTCCAGGTTGAATTCGCCCAGCAGCTTGTTGCCCGCCGCCATTTCGCGCTCGCCCTGGTAGACCTTGATCGTCACCGCCGGCTGGTTGTCCTCGGCGGTCGAGAACACCTGACTGAACTTGGTCGGGATCGTGGTGTTCTTCTTGATCATCTTGGTCATGACGCCGCCCATGGTCTCGATGCCCAGCGACAGCGGGGTGACGTCGAGCAGCAGCACGTCCTTGCGCTCACCGGCCAGCACCGAGCCTTGGATGGCCGCACCCACGGCCACCGCCTCGTCGGGGTTGACGTCCTTGCGCGGATCCTTGCCGAAGAACTCCTTGACCTTCTCCTGCACCTTGGGCATGCGCGTCATGCCGCCAACCAGGATCACGTCGTCGATGTCGCTGACCTTGATGCCCGCGTCCTTGATGGCGATGCGGCACGGCTCGATGGTGCGCTCGATGAGGTCTTCCACCAGGCTCTCCAGCTTGGCGCGGGTGAGCTTGATGTTGAGGTGCTTCGGCCCCGTCGCGTCCGCCGTGATGTAGGGCAGGTTGATGTCGGTCTGCGAGCTGTTGGACAGCTCGATCTTGGCCTTCTCGGCGGCCTCTTTCAGGCGCTGCAGCGCGAGCACGTCCTTGGTCAGATCGACGCCTTGCTCCTTCTTGAACTCGGTGATGACGTAGTCGATGATGCGCTGGTCGAAGTCCTCTCCACCCAGGAAGGTGTCGCCGTTGGTCGAGAGCACCTCGAACTGCTTTTCGCCATCGACGTCGGCGATCTCGATGATCGAGATGTCGAACGTGCCGCCGCCCAGGTCATAAACCGCGATCTTGCGGTCGCCTTTGCCGGCCTTGTCCAGACCGAAGGCGAGCGCGGCCGCCGTCGGCTCGTTGATGATGCGCTTGACCTCCAGCCCCGCGATGCGGCCGGCATCCTTGGTGGCTTGGCGCTGCGCGTCGTTGAAGTACGCCGGCACCGTAATGACGGCCTCGGTCACTGGCTCACCCAGGTAGTCCTCGGCGGTCTTCTTCATCTTGCGCAGCACCTCGGCGCTGACCTGCGGCGGCGCGAGCTTTTGGCCCCGCACCTCGACCCAGGCGTCACCGTTGTCGGCCGGCACGATCTTATAGGGCATCAGTTCGATGTCCTTTTGCACCTCTTTTTCGGTGAACTTGCGGCCGATCAGGCGCTTGACGGCGAACAAGGTGTTCTTCGGGTTGGTGACGGCCTGGCGCTTGGCGGGCGCGCCCA
This sequence comes from Hydrogenophaga sp., assembly GCA_020723845.1. Taxonomy (GTDB): domain Bacteria; phylum Pseudomonadota; class Gammaproteobacteria; order Burkholderiales; family Burkholderiaceae_C; genus Tepidimonas. The sequence goes on along the minus strand of DYIC01000027.1, from coordinate 27,110 downwards.
CCAGGATCTCGCCATCCTCCATGTACGCGACGACGGAGGGCGTGGTGCGCGCGCCCTCGCTGTTTTCGATGACCTTGGGCGTGCCGCCCTCCATGACGGCCACGCACGAGTTGGTGGTGCCCAGGTCGATACCAATGATCTTGCCCATGAAAATGCTCCTGAATGTGTGGAAATGGCGGTTCAATCCGCGATCTATGAATTAGATGAGGGCACCCGCGTCGGATTCAAGGGGAGGCGCGGGCCCGCAGTGCGCTTCGCGTTACTGCGGAGCCGCCACCGTGACCAGCGCGGGACGCAACACGCGCTCGGCCATCAGGTAACCCTTTTGCAGCGTCGCGACCACGGTGTTGGCCGGCTGGTCGCTGGGCACCATGCCAATGGCCTGGTGCTGATGGGGGTCGAAACGGTCGCCCGGCGCCGGCACGATGGGGGTGATTTTGTGCCGTGCCAGCGCGGCGAGCAACTGCTGCAAGGTGGCTTGCGTGCCCTCGCGGATTTGCTCCAGCGTGGCGTCTTGTGCGGCCAAGCCGGCCTCCAGGCTGTCCACCACCGGCAGCAAGCTCTCGGCCAGGGCCTCGACGGCAAACTTGCGCACCTTGGCGATCTCCTCCTCGGCGCGGCGGCGGGTATTTTCGGCGTCGGCCAAGGCACGCAGCACTTGCTCGTTCAGCTCGGCGTTGCGCTGGCGCAACTGTTGCAGCTCGCTTTGCAGGTCGGCGCCGTTGCCGGTGGCGGATGCGCCGGCAGACGCGTTCGTGGCACCGGCGGCCGGTGCGGCGTCGGCGGTGGACGGGGATTCGGTGTTTGGGGTTTGCGTATCGGTCATGGTGTCGCGACAATCCGTAAAAAAGGACGAAACTATCGATCCTGTATGGGGGCGCTTGGGCCCTTTTTCAAGGGCCCCCTGGCCCGCGGAGTAAAGACATGAAACTGTTTCGTTACGGCCCACCGGGTGACGAGCGCCCGGGGATGCTGGACGCCAGCGGGCAGCGGCGCGACCTCGGTGGCATCATTGGTGACCTCACTGCCTCGACCCTGACCCCGGATGCACTGGCGCGGCTGGCGCGCATCGATCCCACCCGGCTGCCGTTGGTAGCCCCCGACGCCCGCCTCGGTCCACCGGTGGGCGGCATCGGCAACGTGCTGGCAATTGGCCTCAATTATGCCGACCATGCCGCTGAGGCGGGTTTGCCGCTGCCGCGGCAGCCCATCGTGTTTAGCAAGCACACGGGCGCCGTCAGCGGCCCGGATGACGACGTGTGGCTGCCACCGGGGGCGGCCAAGCTCGACTGGGAGGTGGAGCTGGCCGTCGTGATCGGGCAGCCCGCCTGGCACGTGCCCCCCGACGCCGCGTTGCGGGTGGTGGCCGGCTACTGTCTGGCCAACGACGTGTCCGAGCGCGCCCACCAGCTGGAGATGGAGGGGCAGTGGATCAAGGGCAAGAGCTACCCTACGCACTGTCCGCTGGGGCCGTGGCTGGTGACGACGGACGAGATCCCCGATCCGCAGGCCGTGGATCTGTGGCTCGACGTCAACGGGGCACCACGCCAGCGCGGCAGTACCCGCACGATGGTATTTGGCGTGGCCGAGCTGGTCAGCTATCTCAGCCGCTTCATGCGCTTGCAGCCCGGCGACGTCATCTTGACCGGTACCCCACCGGGCGTGGGCATGGGGCAGCGGCCCCCGGTCTATCTGCAGCCGGGCGACGTCATCACACTGGGCAGCCCGTTGCTGGGGCGGCAATGCCAGCGGGTGGTCGTGGCGCCGATGGGGCCGGATTGACGCCAGCACGGCCATCGCCACCGGCGGTAGGGTGGACTGCGGCATCGGGGCCGGATTGGCACCACGATCCGAGTGGGCGCGCAGGGCCGGCGGCTACCATCGTGCCACCATGCCAAACACCGCTGACGATCGCCAGCCGGCGAATCACGCCCCCACCGACGTGCTCGTGTTGCAGCACACCCTCGAAGATCCCGCAGGGTATCTGGCTACGTGGCTGGATGCCGTGGGTGCGCGCTGGGACGTCTTCTGTGCGGAAGCGGGCGAGCATTATCCGGAAACGGTCGCCGGCTACCGGGCGCTCGCGGTGCTCGGCGGTGAGTGGAGCGCCAACGACGACCGACCGTCGCTGCGCCATGCCGAGGCGTTGATTCGTGAGGCCGATGCGCTCGGCATCCCCGTCATTGGCCATTGCCTGGGCGGACAGTTGATGGCGCGTGCCCTGGGCGGGCGTGTGCAGCGCCTGCCGCAGCCCGAAATCGGGTGGCTGCCCATCCGGCACGGTGGCAGTGCCGCCGCCCGCGAATGGCTGGGCGACGATCCGCAACCCGTGGTGTATCAGTGGCACTACGATGGGGTGGTCGAGCTGCCACCCGGGGCAACGGTGCTGGCCGCCTCGCCTGCGTGTGCGGTGCAGGCCTACACCCTCGGTCCCCATCTGGGCATGCAATTCCACATCGAGATCACGCCGCTGAAGATCGAGAACTGGTTAGGGGATCCGGGCCCGGTCTATCCGCACGCGGTGGGCGCACATCCCGATACCGTGCAAGACCCGGCGGCGATGCGCGCGGCGACGGCGGTACACCAGGCCGCGAGCTACCGCCTGGCCGACCACCTGTACCGCGCATGGCAGCGGCGTTGGCGCCCGGCGTCCCGGGTGTGAGGCGCATCGATCGCGCCTTCGGGGCGTCGGCCCGCGGCATACTCCGCACATGCACGACGACGGCACTCCCCCTTTGTTGACCGTGGACGGTGGCGTGGCCACGATCACGCTCAACCGTCCCCGCCACCACAACCGCTTACACGACGAGGACTTGCGGACCCTGATCGGGCACGTGCAAGCCGTCGATCGCGACCCCGTGGTGCGCGTGCTGGTGCTGGCGGCACGCGTGCGCTCGGACGCACCCGTGTTCAGCGCGGGTTTTCACGTGGGCGCCTTCGGCGACGATGCCGGGGCTGCCGTGCGGGCGTTCGCTGCTGCGGCCGACGCGGTGGCGGCGGCCCGGCCGGTGACGATGGCAGCGCTCAACGGCAGTGTCTATGGCGGCGCGACCGATCTGGCGCTGGCGTGTGACTTTCGCCTCGGGGTGGAGGGCATGGAGCTGCGCATGCCCGCCGCGGCGCTGGGGCTGCACTACTATCCCAGCGGCTTGCGGCGTGCGGTGGCCACGATTGGCCTGCGGGCGGCGCGGCGCCTTTTTTTGCTGGGGCAGCCGCTCGATGCCGCCGCGCTGCAGGCGTTGGGTTTTTTGGACGAGTGTGTGCCGGCCGAGGACTTGCCTGCGGCCGTGCGCCAACGCTGCGAGCAGGTGCTTGCACTGGCGCCGCTGGCGGTGCAGGGCATGAAGCAGACGCTGCAGGAAATGGCGTTGGGTGAGGATCAGCCCGCGCGGTGGGAGGCACGTGCGGCCGCGACCTATGCCAGTGCCGACTTCGCCGAAGGGCGGGCTGCGTTTGGGCAGCGCCGCGCGCCCCGTTTTCTCGGTCGTTAGGGCCGCTCGAGTTCGGGTGAGACCGCACCCAACCGCGCCGACAGCCGCTCACCGGCGGCCTGCAGCGCCTGCGCTTGGGCGCTACCCGGGGCCAAATCCAGCCAGGCACTGGGGCCGATGGCCGCCATGACCAGCGCCAACCGCCCCAAACCATCGAAGACCGGTACCGCCATGGCGCTGATGCCCGGCAGCAGTTCGTCGCGCACGCGGCTGACGCGCTCGCGCCGGATGGCTGCCAGCTCGGCCTGAAACCCCGCATCGTCCAACGCGGCGGCCTCGCCCTCACGCGCCAGCGCCGCCGCCACCGCCTCCGCGGGGGCGAAGGCCGCAAACACCTTGCCCGTGCCGGTGTGCCGCAGCGATGCGGGCGTGCCGTGCCGCATGGCCACGTGCACCGGCGTAGGGCCGTGTTCCACATGCACGATGATCGGCCCCATCGGCCCCCACACCGCCGCCGATACCGTGCAGCCGACCGCTTGCGCCAGCGCCGGCAGTTCACTCACGGCCAGGCGCACCGGATCGACCTGCTGCAGCCCGATCAACCCCAGCTGCAACGCCAGGGGCCCCAGCCCATAGTGGCCGCTGACGCGGTCTTGCTCGATCAGCCCCAGCTTGCCAAAGCTCACCAGGTACGGGTGTGCCTTGGCGGGCGTCATGCCCGCGGCGCGTGCCAAATCCTTCAGCGGCAAGGCGGTGCCGCTGCGCACGAGAGCCTTGAGCAGTTGACCGCCCACCTCCACGCTCTGGATGCCGCGCGAGCCGCGCGCTTCCGAGCCGTCGGCAGGGATACCGCTCGTCGCCGGGCGCGTGCGTTTGGGGGGGAGCGTGCTCATGATGGGACCAATCGTATCGACTCACACGCGCTGAGCACGCGCGTGATCCTTGGGTTCGGGTTTATACGGAGTCAAATTCGTTGGACATGGTACAACATGGTCGCGTATGATGTGCGTTGTTGTATGACAAATGCGTTTGGCATGCGTGAACGACGATGCCAGCGCCCACGGAGTTCTCCATGAGCCGAAAAGCTTTTGCCAGCCAGGCCGACCTCGAAGACAAACCGGTCAGCTTCACCCGCCTGTCCGAGCACGCGTACGCCTACACCGCCGAGGGCGACCCCAACACCGGGATCATCATCGGCGACAACGCCGTGATGGTGATCGACACGCAGGCCACCCCCGTGATGGCGCAAGACGTGATCCGCCGCATCCGTGAGGTCACGGACAAGCCCATCAAGTACGTGGTGCTGTCGCACTACCACGCGGTGCGCGTGCTGGGGGCATCGGCCTACCAGGCCGAGCACATCATCGCCAGCCAGGACACCTACGACCTGATCGTCGAGCGCGGCGAGGCCGACAAAGCCAGCGAGATAGGGCGCTTTCCGCGTCTGTTCCGCGCCGTCGAGTCGGTGCCGCCGGGCCTGACGTGGCCGACCATCACCTTCACCGGCAAGATGACGATCTGGCTGGGCAAGCTGGAAGTGCAACTGCTGCAACTGGGGCGTGGCCACACCAAGGGCGACACCGTGGCGTGGCTGCCGCAAGAGAAGATCCTGTTCTCGGGTGACTTGGTCGAGTTCGACGCCACGCCCTACGCGGGAGATGCGTACTTTCGTGACTGGCCGCGCACGCTCGACAACATCGCCGCGCTGCAGCCCGAAAAATTGGTGCCGGGGCGCGGGGCGGCGCTGGTCACGCCCGAGCAGGTGCAAGCCGGTTTGGCCGGAACACGGGCTTTCATCTCGGACGTGTACGCCTGCGTGCAGGAGGGGGTGGCCGCCGGCAAGGACCTCAAGACCGTCTACCGCGAGACCTATGAGCGCCTCAAGCCCAAGTACGGCCACTGGGTGATCTTCGACCATTGCATGCCGTTCGACGTCACCCGCTGCTACGACGAGGCCACGCAGTACCCCGACCCGCGCGTCTGGACCGCCGAACGCGACCGCCAGATGTGGGAAACCCTCGAAGGCTGACCCCTGTCTGCCACCCCCAGAGGAGACTGACCATGCAAATCGAGCGCATCCATCACGTCGCCTACCGCTGCCGGGACGCCAAAGAAACCGTCGAGTGGTACGTCAAGCACCTCCACATGCGGTTCGTGCTGGCGATCGCCGAGGACCAGGTGCCCTCCACCAAGGCGCCCGATCCCTACATGCATGTGTTCCTGGACGCGGGGCAGGGCAACATCCTGGCATTTTTCGAGCTGCCCCACTCACCCGCGATGGGGCGCGACCCCAACACGCCCGAGTGGGTGCAGCACATCGCCTTCAAAGTCGACAGCGTGCAGACGCTGGAGGAAACCAAGGCGCGCCTGGAAGCGGCGGGCATCCCGGTGGTCGGCATCACCGATCACACCATCTTCAAGAGCATCTACTTCTTTGACCCCAACGGGCACCGCATCGAGCTGGCGGCCGACGTGGGCACACCCGACATGTACGAAAAGCTCGACGCGGTCAAGTGGGACATGCTCGAGGAATGGGCACGAACCAAGCGCGCGCCCAAGCACGCGGCCTGGATGCACGAGAAAGAGTTCCACGCCCTCGACTGACGTTTTTGCGCCGCCCGCCATGCTGCACACCTACACGTATCCCCAATACGCCTACCGGCCCAGCGCCGAGCAGTGCGAAGGCCGTCGCGTGCGCCACCCGGTCGTCGTCATCGGCGCTGGTCCTGTCGGGCTGACGCAGGCGCTGGACTGTGCCGCGCGCGGCATCCCCACCGTCGTGCTCGACGACAACAACACCGTCAGCGTCGGCTCACGCGCGGTGTGCTATGCCAAGCGCCCGCTCGAAATCTGGGATCGCCTGGGAATCGCGGATGATCTGGTCGCGCAGGGCGTGCAGTGGAAGGTCGGCAAGGTGTTCTTCCGCGACGAGTTGGTCTACCAGTTCGACCTGCTGCCGGAAGACCACCACAAGATGCCCGCGATGATCAACCTCCAGCAGTACTACCTGGAGGAGCGGCTGGTGCGTGCCTGTGAGGACTCGCCGCGGGTGGACCTGCGCTGGAAGCACAAGGTGCTGGCCGTCGAGCCGCACGACGACCACGTGGTGCTGACGGTCGAGACGCCCGACGGCATCTTCAAGACCGAGGCGTCGTGGCTGATCGCCTGCGACGGCGCCAGCAGCGACACGCGTCGCCTGATCGGCGCGGACTTCACCGGGCAGTTTTTCCAGGATCGATTCCTGATCGCTGACGTGGTGATGAAGGCCGACTTTCCGACCGAGCGCTGGTTCTGGTTCGACCCGCCCTTTCACCGCAACCAGAGCGTGCTGCTGCACAAGCAGTGCGACAACGTGTGGCGCATCGACTTCCAGCTCGGCTGGGATGCCGACCCCAACGAGGAGAAGAAGCCCGAGCGCGTCATCCCGCGCATCCAGGCGATGCTGGGGCCGGACGTGCCGTTCGAGCTGGAGTGGGTGTCGGTGTACCAGTTCGCGTGTCGGCGCATCGACCGCTTCCGCCACGGCCGCGTGATCTTCGCGGGCGACGCGGCGCACCAGGTCTCGCCGTTCGGTGCGCGCGGGGCCAACAGCGGCGTGCAGGACTGCGACAACCTGAGTTGGAAGCTCAAGGCCGTGCTGGACGGCGACGCGCCCGAGGCCCTGCTGGACACGTACCACGACGAGCGCGCCTTTGCCGCCGACGACAACCTGCGCAACTCCACGCGCTCGACGGACTTCATCACGCCCAAGAGCCGCACCTCGCTGCGCCTGCGCAATGCGGTGCTGGAGCTGGCGCGCACCGAGCCGTTTGCGCGCCCGCTGGTCAACAGCGGGCGGCTCTCGACGCCCACCCCGTATATCAACTCCCCGCTCAACACCCCGGATGCGGAGCCGTTTGCCGGGCGCATGACGCCGGGCACCAATTGCGCCGATGCCCCGATCGACGTCGACGGTCGACCCGCATGGCTGCTGAACCAGCTCGGGGATGGCTTCGTGCTGCTGGCGTTTGGGCCCGCTGAGCCGGTGCGCGTGGGCGGCGTCGAGGCGCGGGTGCTGCAGGTCGGCCGCGACATCGTCGATCGCGCCGGCGTGCTCACCCAGCGCTACGATGGCCAGCCGGGCACGGTCTACCTGATCCGGCCCGACCAGTACGTCGCCGCGCGCTGGCGCCGCTTCGACGCTGCTGCTGTCCAGGCCGCCCTGGCGCGCGCGCTGGGGCATGCGCGGGTTTGAACCGGGCTGTGCGCCGCGCCCTCATTCGGAGCTTGTCATGCCGCTGAACCGCCAACCCCACATCCCCGAGCCCGACGCCTTTTACGAGGAATTGATCAACGCCCAGCGCGACCTCACCGACGAGCAGGCGGAGATGTTTCTGGCCAAACTGGTGTTGATCCTGGCCAACCACGTCGGCGACCGCGCCGTGCTGTCCGAGGCGATCACGCTGGCGCGGGCCAACACCCTCGCCACCACTGCCGCTTGACCCTGTCATGTCCCTGATCAACGAAACCCACGATCCCGCCCTGCGCAGTTGGGTCGCCAGCGCCAACCAGCCCGGCCACGACTTTCCCATCCAGAACCTGCCGTTTGCCAGCGTACGTCGCCGTGGCACCGGAGAGCCTTTCCGCGGCGGCGTGGCCATTGGTGACGCCATCGTCGATCTCGCCGCGCTGCACCGCGCACACCCCTTCGACGGGCTGGCGGCCGAGGCCCTGGCGGCGGGGGCCGAGCCCCAGCTCAACGCGCTGATGGGCTTGGGCCCCGCGCACTGGAGCGCGCTGCGGCTGGCGCTGTCGCACGCGCTGCGCGAGGGCAGTGCGCTGCGCGCCGTCGTCGAGCCCTGCCTGATGCCGCAGGCCGAGGCCGAGTACGGGCTGCCCGCCCGCATCGGCGACTACACCGACTTCTACACCTCCATCCATCACGCGACCAACATCGGGCGCCTGTTTCGGCCCGACAATCCGCTGCTGCCCAACTACACCTGGGTGCCGATCGGCTACCACGGGCGTAGCTCCAGCATCGGTGTGTCGCCGCAGGCGTTTCGCCGCCCGCGCGGCCAGATCAAGGCCCCCGACGCTGCAGCGCCCGTGCTGGCACCCAGTCGGCGGCTGGATATCGAACTCGAACTCGGCGTCTTTGTGGGCCCTGGCAACGCGCTGGGCGAGCCCATCCCCGTGGCCGAGGCCGAGGCGCACGTGTTTGGCATCGTGCTGCTCAACGACTGGTCAGCGCGCGACATTCAGGCTTGGGAATACCAACCGCTGGGCCCGTTCCTGGCCAAAAACTTCGCCACCACGATTTCGCCTTGGGTGGTGACGCTGGAGGCGCTGGCGCCGTTTCGCGTCCCGTTCGAGCGCCCAGCCGATCACCCCCCGCCCTTGCCCTACCTGGACCATCCCCGCCTGCGCGAGCAGGGGGCTGTCGACATCCAGCTCGAGATCGCGTGGCAGACGATGCGCATGGCAGAGCAAGGCCTGCCGCCGCACCCCGTTGCGCAAACCAACTACCGCTATGCGTACTGGACGCTGGGGCAGATGGTGGCGCACCACACCGTCAACGGCTGCAACCTGCAGCCCGGCGACTTGTTGGGCACGGGCACCCTCTCGGGCCCGCAGCCCGAACAGGCCGCCGCTTTCATCGAGCTGACGCAGGGCGGCAAACAGCCGCTGACGCTGCCCAGCGGCGAAGCGCGCACCTTCCTGGAGGACGGCGACACTGTCGTGCTGCGCGGCTGGTGCGAGGCGTCCGGCGCAGTGCGCATCGGCTTTGGCGAATGCCGGGGGACCGTGTTGCCCGCCCGGTCTGGCGATCAGGACCAGTAAACTTCGTCGCCCCGGGCGCGTGTGCTCGCCTCGGGCGTTCCATCGGCATCGGCGGGGCCCCCGGCCTGGGGGGCCGGGTTTTTTCACGGAATACCATGATGACGGATTGGGTTTTTCGGCTGGCCCGCTGGTCGGCCTTGACCGGCGGTTTGGTTCTCGTGGCGATCACGGTCATGGTCGTCATCAGCGTCACGGGTCGCGCGCTCACTGGGCTGGGGCTGGGCCCCGTGCCGGGCGACTTCGAACTCGTCGAGCTGGGCACGGGTGTGGCGGTTTTTTGGTTTCTGCCGTGGACGTTTCTGCGCGGCGGACATGCCACCGTCGACCTGCTCTACCACCACTTGCCACGCGCCGTTCAGCACGTGCTGACCTTGGTGTGTGACGTGCTCATGCTGTTGCTGTGGGCGGTGCTGACCTGGCGGCTTTGGGATGGCATGCTGGAGAAGCGCGAATACCTCGAGACCACCTTCATCCTGCAGCTGCCCGTTTGGTGGGCGTATGCCGCGTGTGTGGTCGGTGCTGCCATTGGCTGCCTGGCCTACGCGGCCAAGGTAGCGATCGATCTGGGACTGGCGCGCTACCCGCAGGGTTGGCCGGTGGCATCCGCGGGAGCGCATTGACATGACGGGGATCGAACTGGCCGCATGGTCGTTTCCGGTCTTGCTGGCGCTCATTTTCATTCGCGTGCCCATCGGGCTGGCCATGGCCCTCTGTGGAATCGGCGGGGCGGTGCTCATCTACGGCACGCCGGCGCCCCTGCTCAATCAGCTCAAGCAGGTCACGTTCACCACGTTTTCGAACTACAACCTTTCGGTCGTGCCGCTGTTTTTGCTGATGGGGCAGTTCGCGGCACTGGGCGGCCTGTCGCGCGCGCTGTTCAAGGCGGCCGAAGCCTGGATTGGCCACTGGCGCGGTGGCGTGGCCATGGCGGCCGTCGGTGCCTGTGCGGGTTTCGGCGCCATCTGTGGCTCGTCGCTGGCCACGGCCGCCACCATGGGGCAGGTGGCCTTGCCCGAGCTGCGCCGCGCCGGTTACTCGGGGGCGCTGTCCACGGGCTGTCTGGCTGCCGGGGGGACGCTCGGCATCTTGATTCCCCCCTCCGTGGTGCTCGTCATCTACGCGATCTTGACCGAACAGAACATCGCCAAGCTGTTCCTGGCCGCCTTCATCCCTGGCGTGCTGGCGGCCGTGGGCTACCTCATCGTCATCTCGCTGTACGTGCGGGCTCGGCCGAGCAGCGCCGGGCGCATGGCGCCCGCGCCCATGGCCGAACGCTGGAAGGCACTCGTCCAAACGTGGCCGGTGATCGTGATTTTTCTGGCCGTGGTGGGGGGTATCTACAGCGGCATCTTCACCCCCACCGAGGGGGCGGCCGTCGGGGCCTTCGGAACAGGGTTGGCGGCCTGGCTGGCCGGTGGCCTCAACGCCCGCACCCTGCGCGAAGCCATTTATGGCACCGCGGTGGCCACGGGCATGATCTTCATGATCGTGCTCGGTGCCGGCCTGTACAACACGTTTTTGGCGCTGTCGCAACTGCCGCAGGAGCTGGCGCAATGGGTCATCGGCCAGGGCCTTAGCCCGTGGGTGGTGCTGGCGGCGGTGCTCGTGATCTACCTGTTGCTGGGCTGTGTCATGGATTCGCTGTCCATGATCCTGCTGACCATCCCGATCTTTTTTCCGATGATCATGGGTCTGGATTTCGGCTTGACGCCCGAAGAGACGGCCATCTGGTTCGGCATTCTGGTGTTGATCATGGTCGAAGTGGGCCTGATCACGCCGCCTGTGGGCATGAACCTGTTCGTCATCAACAACTTGGCGCGCGATGTGCCGATCCAACACACCTACCGCGGGGTGCTGCCGTTCGTTGTCAGCGACCTGGTGCGTACGGCGATCTTGGCCGCGTTTCCTGGTATTACCTTGTTTGCGCTATGGCTGACGTCGTGAAGCCCACCATGCCCGCAGACGGTGCGGGTGTGCATTCGACCGCACCCTCGATCTCGCGTGTCGGGTTGGTCGGGCTGGGGCCTAGAGCGCGTGCCGGAACATCCGGTGTGCACCGCCGCTACCGTGCCCGCTGCGGTGGCAGCAATACCGTTAAGATCGGCAACCGCTGGCTCTACCCCGATGCACGCTCAAGGAGCTGCGGATGCTGTTCGCGGCGCACGGCATGGGCTTGATCAAGCGGGACACCGAGAATCCGGCCGACAGCCAGATGTTGTTTCCAGCGCGCTTTCGGGTCCGCTGAGCGCTGGATCCGCTGCCCAACGGCCGTCCGCCAAGGGGCGATGGCCCCTCGGACGTCACAGGTTATCGAGGAAGCTGCGCAGCTTCTCCGAGCGGCTGGGATGCTTGAGCTTGCGGATCGCCTTGGCCTCGATCTGGCGGATGCGCTCGCGCGTGACGTCGAACTGCTTGCCCACCTCCTCCAACGTGTGGTCGGTGGACATTTCGATGCCGTAGCGCATGCGCAGCACCTTGGCCTCGCGCGGGGTTAGGGTGTCCAGGATTTCCTTGACCACCTCGCGCAAGCCAGCCTGCATGGCGGCATCGACCGGTGCCACGTTGCTCGTGTCCTCGATGAAGTCGCCCAGGTGGCTGTCGTCGTCGTCGCCGATGGGGGTCTCCATCGAGATCGGCTCCTTGGCGATCTTCATGATTTTGCGGATCTTGTCCTCCGGCATCCCCATTTTTTCCGCCAGGATCGAGGCGTCGGGCTCCACGCCAAACTCCTGCAGGTGCTGGCGCGAGATGCGGTTCATCTTGTTGATGGTCTCGATCATGTGCACCGGGATACGGATGGTGCGCGCCTGATCCGCGATCGAGCGCGTAATGGCCTGCCGGATCCACCAAGTGGCATAAGTGGAAAACTTGTAGCCGCGCCGGTACTCGAACTTGTCCACCGCCTTCATCAGGCCGATGTTGCCCTCCTGGATCAGGTCCAGGAACTGCAGGCCGCGGTTGGTGTACTTCTTGGCAATCGAGATTACCAGCCGCAGGTTGGCCTCGATCATCTCGCGCTTGGCGTCGCGCGACATGGCTTCGCCTTCGTTCATGCGCTTGTGGATCGCCTTGAGCTGCTCCAGCGGCACCACGACTTGCGTTTGCAGGTCGATGAGTTTTTGCTGCAACTCCTGGATGGCGGGGATGTTGCGCCCCAGCACCGCGCTCCACGGCTTGTTGGCCGCGGCTTGGCGTTCCACCCACTGCAGGTTGAGCAGGTTGGGCGGAAACTCGGCGATGAACTTCTCTTGCGGCATGCCACACTTGTCCACGATGATGCGGCGCAGCTCGCGCTCGATGCGACGCACCGTCTCGACCTGTTGGCGTACTTTGTCGCACAGCGTCTCGATCGCCTTGGCGGTGAAGCGGATCGTCATCAGGGTCTCGGTGATGCGCGCTTGCACCGCTCGGTAGCGCGGCGTGCCCCAGCCCTCGGCCTCGTAGACTTCGCGCAGCTCGTCGAACTGCGCGCGGATGGCGTCGAAGCGCTGTAGCGCCTCGCGCTTGAGCTCCTCCATCTTGCGCGTCAGCGCCTTGGAGCCGCCCTTGCCATCATCGTCGTCCTCGTAGTCGTCGAAATCTTCCTCGGCGACGTAGTCGTCGGCTTCGTCGGCGTCGGTAAAACCGTCCACCACCGCCGAGATGATGGTCTTGCCCTCGCGGATTTCGTCGGCCATGACCAGGATGTCGTGGATGATGGCAGGCGACTCCGAAATGGCTTCCATCATCTCGTGCAAACCGCGCTCGATGCGCTTGGCGATCTCGATCTCGCCCTCGCGCGTGAGCAGCTCTACCGTGCCCATTTCGCGCATGTACATGCGCACGGGGTCGGTGGTGCGGCCAAATTCGCTGTCCACGGTGGACAGCGCGGCTTCGGCTTCTTCCTCGGCCTCTTCTTCGGTGGTGACGGCGGTGGGGGCGCCGGTCAGCAGCAGGGTTTCGGCGTCGGGCGTCTGGTCATAGACGGCCACACCCATGTCGTTGAGCAGCGAGACCACGACCTCCAGCGTCTCTTGCTCGACCAGTTTGTCGGGCAGGTGGTCATTGATCTCGGCGTGCGTCAAGTAGCCGCGCGTCTTGCCCAGCTTGATGAGCTGCTTGAGCTTTTCGCGCCGCAGCTTGGCCTCTTCTTCGGTCAGAACGGTGTCGTCCAGGCCGAATTCCTTCATCAAGGCGCGCTCTTTGGCCTTGCTGAGTTTCATGCGCAGCGGCTTGGCCTTCTCGGCTGCTTCGGCCGCGCTGTCGGTTGGGTCGTCGGCCACGGCCTCGACCTCGTCGTCGATCAGCTCGTCGTCGAGGTCGTCGGTCAGGTCAGCGTCGTCGAAGACGTCGTCCTCAGCCTTGGCTGCGGCGGGCTTGCGGCCACGCGCGGCGCCACCTTTGGCCGCGCGGGCTTTGGTGGTACTGGCTTTGGCCGCACCGGATCGGGACTTGCTGCCCGTGGCCTTGGCGGGGGCGGCCTCCTCGGCGGCCGGGGGCGCGGTGTCATTGCCCTCGGAGGCAGTGGCAGCGGGGGCCGACTTGGCGGCCTTCGGGGTGCGCTTGGTGGGTTTGGGTGCGGGCGAGGCCGCAGGGGTGGCCACCGCGGCGACCTCGGCGTTGACGGCTTCGGCGGTGTTCTGGGTTTTTTTGGAACGGGTACTCACGGCAAACGCTTTCTGCCCGGCGTGGGGGCGGGCCTGACGGAGAAGAAAAAGACACGAGAAAACGGCTCCGCGGAGCCATGCCCATGTGGGGTTGGCCCGTCGGCTTCGCAAGAGGGGTGGGCGAACATTTGGTGTGCAGTCCTTGCGGGGGCGGACGCGCCGTGGGCGTCCTGGCCAGCGGGGGAGCGGCCCGCGTGACCGACTGACCGGTCGACATGGGTGGCGGTGCACGGGGTGCCTGCCATCGACGGGTCGGGCTGTCGGCTGGCCCTGTCCGGAGGTGCTGCTGTCGCGCTTGCGAAACCCCTCATTATAGCAGAGTGTCGTCTTTCTGTAGCAAACGACGTTCGGCGTTCACCTCGCGGTAGCGAGCCAGCGCTTGCGGGTCGGTCGCGGCGCGGGCGATCAGCTCGGTCTCCAGCCGCATGAGCGCTTCGATGCGGATGCGGCGCAGCAGTTCACGCAGCTCGTGCCGGATCTCCTCGTCTGCGGGGGCGGCATCCGCCGCCGCGCCATCGCCCGATGGGGCGTCGAAGCGCTCCAGCCACGGTCCGCTGTCGTGCAGCGCCACCGCCAGCGCCTCGAACGGCTCTCCCCGCAGTGCTTCGCGCAGTGCGGCCCAGGGCTGAGGGCCATGTTCCAGCCACTGGCGCTCCAGCCAGGCGAACAGCGGCCCGTGGGGAGGCGGTTCGGCGGCCAGCAGCGCGTGGTCGTCGGCGGTCAGCCAATCCCACGCTTGCGGTGTGCCCAGCACGATGCGCGCCACCCGGTCGGCGCGGCCCAGCAGTCCGCGCACGGTGCGGCGCGCACGGGGGGTAGAGCGGGGCTGGGTGGGAGCGGCGCCCGTCGGCGGCAGCGGGCGGCGCGGCGGCGCCGCCCGCTCGGGCGCCTGTGCGCGGGTGGCCACCGCGCCGTGCCGGCCGGGCGCCGCCCATAGTTGCGCCAGCTCGCGCGCCTCGAGTCCAATGGCGTCGGCCAGTTCCTGCAGCAATTGGCGCTTGAGTGCACCGTCGGGCATGGCGCTCCACAGCGGCTGCGCTTGCGCGCTCAAGCGTGCCCGACCCTCCGGCGTGTCCAGGTCGCAATCGGTGGCGGCCACCTCCAGCAAAAAGCGGCTCAGCGGCGTCGCGTCGCGCACCGCTGCGGCAAAGGCGTCGGCGCCGCGCTCGCGCACGAAGCTGTCCGGGTCATGTTCTGGCGGCAGAAACAGAAAGCGTACGCTGCGCGTATCGGTGGCCAGCGGCAGGGCGGCTTCCAGCGCGCGTCGTGCCGCGCGTCGGCCGGCCGCGTCGCCGTCGAAGGCGAACACCACCGTGTCGCTGAAGCGAAACAGCTTGCCCACGTGCTCCGGCGTGCACGCGGTGCCCAGCGTCGCCACCGCGTGCTCGAACCCCCACTGTGCCAGCGCCACCACGTCCATGTAGCCCTCAGTCACCAGCACGCACCCGGCTTGGCGGATGGCGCTGCGGGCCTCGAACAGGCCGTAGAGTTCTTCGCCCTTGTGAAACACGGGTGTCTCGGGGCTGTTGAGGTATTTGGGCTCACCCGCGTCGATCACGCGGCCACCAAAGCCGATCACTTCGCCTTTGACGTTGCGGATCGGAAAGACGATGCGGTCGCGAAAGCGGTCATAGCGGCGCTGGCCTGGGGCGTCGGCCACGCCGGTGTCGTCGCTGGTGATGACCAGCCCGGCTTCCACCAACCGCTCGTCCTGGTAGTCGGCAAAGACGGTGGACAAAAAGCGCCAGCCCGGCGGCGCATAGCCCAGCCCGAAGCGCTTGGCCACCTGCCCGGTCAGGCCGCGGCGTTTGAGGTAGTCGATGGCGCGCGGCGACGTTTTGAGCTGCGCTCGATAGGCGCGTGCCGCCAGTGCGAGCACTTCGGTCAGTGTGGCTTGTCGCTGGCGCTGCGCTGCGGCGCGCGCGCGCTCCTGCGGCGAGCGCTCGTCATCGGGCACGGTCAGCCCTGTTTGCTGCGCCAAGTCGCGCACCGCTTCGGGGAACGAGGCGCCCGTGTGCGCCATCAGGAAGTCGATCGCGTTGCCGTGCGCGCCGCAGCCAAAGCAGTGATAGAACTGCTTACTGGGGCTGACGGTGAAGGAGGGCGACTTTTCGGCGTGGAAGGGGCACAGCCCGACGAAATTGGCGCCCCCCTTGCGCAGCGGCACATAGCGCCCGACGACCTCGACGAGGTCCACGCGCGCCAGCAGCGTCTGCAAAAATTCGCTCGGGATGGCCACAGGCCGGGATTATCGCGTGCCGCTGTCGTTGCCGCCGTCATGGCTCGCGCCGGGGCGTCGCGCCAGCGCGCCAGCAGCGCCAGGGCTTGCGCCAGCACCCGTGGCCCCAGCGGCACGATCAGGCCGCTTTCCTCGGCCAGCGGGATGAACTCGCTGGGGGGGGTGAAGCTGCCATCCGCCTGCGGCCAGCGCACCAGTGCTTCGGCGCCGACGATGCGCCCCTTGGCATCGACCTGGGGTTGCAGGTACAGGCACAGCCTCCCCGTGTCGATGGCATCGCGCAGCGCGTCCAGCCGCTGCTGGCGCTCGCGCATGGCGGCCTCCATCTCGGGGTCGAAGAAGGCCACGCCGTTGCGTCCCCCTTGCTTGACGCTGACCATGGCCAAGTCGGCGGCGCGCAGCACGGCTGCCGCGTCCTCCGCCTGGGCATCGTGGTCACCAAAGAGCGCGATGCCCACGCTGCACGTCAATCGGGCCGACTGGACTTGCCCAGGCAATTCCAGTGGTGCGGTCAGAAGGTGTTTGGCGGCCCGACCCGACGCGCTGAATTGCGGTATGAACCGATATGCTAGCCAATCTCGACCCGGTTTTTACCGGCGCGCTTGGCACGGTACATGGCAGCATCGGCGCGGGCGATGGCATCGGCCACGGGTTCGTCCGCGCGCAGCTCGGTCACGCCAGCGCTGAAGGTAATGAGCACGTGCTGCTCGCCTTGCAAAAACAGGTGCGTGCTCAGGTCACGCTGCAGGCGGCGCACGACCTCGGCCGCCTCGGTCGGCTCGGTGTCGGGCAGGATGATGATGAACTCCTCGCCGCCGTAGCGCCCGATGGTGTCTTGCGGCCGCAGGCTGCGGCGGCTGACGTCGGCCAGGTGCTTGAGCGCCGCGTCACCGGCCAGATGGCCCAGGGTGTCATTGAGGCGTTTGAAGTTGTCGACGTCCAGCAACGCCAGGCACAAGTGCGTTCCCTGGCGCTCGGCACGCCGGCTTTCGCGGTCGATGGCGGATTCCAGCCCCTTGCGGTTGAGTACGCCAGTCAGCAGGTCGTGCGTGACGAGCTCGGCCATCTGATCCAGCTCCCGCTGCAGCCGTTGGACTTCGGCTTCGGCGCGGTTGGCGCGGTCGCGCAAGTCGATCAGCTCGTCGGCCACGCGCTGGGTGTCGGTGGCGAAGGCGCGCGCGGTCTGGATGGCTTCTTGCACCACCGGCGCCATGTCGGCCAGGCTGGTCGCTTGCTCCAGGCGCTGCGCGCAGGCTTCGAATTTGCTGTGGTACTGGCTGGTGGCGTCGGCCGTCTGCGCCAGCCGCTCCAGAAAGGTGGCCAGCGTCTGGCGCATCAGCTCCTGGGCTTGCAGCGTCTGCTCACGCGCCTGCACTTGCTTGGCGGCGATGTCCTTGAGCCGGCTGTGCAGGTCCTCCAGCCGGCGTTGCGACAGCGGCGGCTGCACGGCTTGCACCAGCGCTTGCAACTGCTGGCGTAGCCATGGGTTGTCGGGGCTGAGCGCATCGAGCTGTTCGAGCACTTGGCGCAGCAGCGCCAACAGCCCCTCGCGTACGCCCAATTGCTCTTCAACCCCAAACGACAGTCGCCATGCGTAATCGGCCAGCAGGCGCCGCAGGGTCGGTGTGTGGTGATCGGGCAGGCGCAGGTACTGCACCAGTTCGCTGCCCAGTTGCTGCAGCCGGGCGTCGTCAGCCGCCACCAGCGGCTGGGCGATGTCGATGATGCGCGCCGTCTGCTCGGCGATCTCGGGCGCGATGGGCGGCGCAGCGTCTGCCGAAGCGGCTGGCGCGGTGGGCGCAGCGGGTGGGGCGTTATCGCGTTCCTCGCGGGTGCTACCGACGGGTGGTGGGGCAGCGGCCACGCTGGCCAGGTGCTGCGTCAGCAGTTTTTCCAGGTCTTCCCAACTGTGGCGCGAGACGGCCTTGTTGAACAGCGCCTTGAAGCGCACTTGAGCCGGGGTGCGCTCCGGCAACGCTTGGCCGATCTGGCGCAATTGCAGCAGCGGAAACGGCTGCAGCGGCCGGGTGCCCGCGACCTCATGGTAGGCGCTCTGAAAATTGTCGGGCGTGGGCGGCAGCCGACGCGCCGCCAGTAGCTTGACGGCCTCGCGGGCGATTTCTTGTGGAGTCGGGGTGGCCATGGTTGCGGGTCAGCCGTGTAGACGCGCGGACAGCCGCCAGTGTAGCGCTCCCCGGGGACGAGGGCCTCTCCTTTAGCGCGGCTGCAAGCGAATCGCGCCGTCGAGGCGGATCACCTCGCCATTGAGCATATCGTTTTCGATGATGTGCTGCACCAGCTTGGCGTAATCGTCGGGACGCCCCAAGCGTGATGGGAAGGGCACCATCGCCGCCAGCGCGTCTTGCACCGCTTGCGGCATGCCAAACAACATCGGCGTGCCAAAGATGCCCGGCGCGATCGTCATGTGGCGGATGCCGAGTTTGGCGAGGTCGCGCGCAATCGGCAGCGTCATGCCGACCACACCACCCTTGGACGCGGCATAGGCCGCTTGGCCGATTTGCCCTTCGAACGCGGCCACCGACGCGGTGGAGACGATGACACCGCGCTCACCGGTGGGCTCGGGTTCGTTGGCGCTCATGGCGTGCGCGGCAAGCCGGATCATGTTGAACGTGCCCACCAGGTTGACCTGGATGACCTTGTTGAACAGCGCCAGCGGGTGCGGGCCGTTTTTACCGACCGTTTTTTCGGCCGGGGCGATGCCGGCGCAATTGACGAGCCCGCCCAGCTTGCCCAGTGCGACCGCCTGGTCGATGACGGCTTGGGCGTCGGCCTCTTGGCTGACGTCGCAACGCACATAGCTGCCGCCAATCTCGCGCGCCACCGCCTGCCCGCGCTCGTCTTGCAGGTCGGCGATGACGACGCGGCCGCCGGCGGCTGCCAGTCGGCGTGCCGTGCCTTCGCCCAGGCCCGACGCGCCGCCCGTGACCACAAATACCTTGCCCGCGATTTCCATGGCCGATCTCCTGTGCTGATTTGACGTTGACGTAAACGTCAATCATAGGCGAAAAAAAGCGCCCACCAGCGGTGGGCGCGTCAAGCACCATGGGGTGCACTCTACCAGGAGTCGGTGCGCGGCCGCTCTGTGTGGGAGCGGCACGCGTGCATCACTTGTAGCCGGCGCGGTCGAGCATTTGCTGCACCTTGGTCAGATTTTTGGCCACGACCGCGAGCGGAATGGTCTCGCGCTTGAAAGCGTCGCCGCCGATGGCCTTGAGCGCGGGGTTGTCGATCTTGACGCCGCGCGCCGCCGGGTACTCGTTGTTGCCGTTGGCGAAGTAGTCTTGTGCAAACGGGCTGGCCAAAAATTCCATGAACTGCACCGCGGCGTCCAGGTTCTTGGTGTGGCGCGCCACGGCGGCGCCGGCGATATTGATGTGCGTGCCCGTGGTGGCCTGGTTGGGGAAGACCACGCGCACGCGCTCGATCACCGTGCGGTCTTCGGGCTTGTCGGATTTGACCAGCCGCGCCAGATAATAGCTGTTGGTCAGCGCCACACCGCACTCGCCGCTGGCCACGGCGCGGATCTGGTCGGTGTCGCCCCCTTTGGGCGGGCGCGCCATGTTGGCGACCAACCCGTTGAGCCAGGCTTGGCCTTTTTCATCCCCCATGCGTTCGATGACGGTGGCAAACAGCGACAGGTTGTACGGGTGCGAGCCGCTGCGTGTGCACAGCAGGCCTTTGAGCTTGGGGTCGGCGAGTTGCTCGTAAGTGGCGACGTCTTCGGCCTTGACGCGCAGCGGGTCGTAGACAATGACGCGCGCCCGCGTCGAAAAGCCGGTCCAGGTTACGCCTTCGGGTGTGCGCGCGGCACGCAGCTCGGGCGGGATGGCCGCGTCGAGCTTGGCCGACTGGATGGGGCGGAACAGCCCCTGCGCGTCGGCGGCGGCCATGCGCGCGGCATCGACCAGCAGCACCACGTCGGCAGGGGAGGCGGCGCCTTCAGCACGCAGCCGCGCGACAATGCCGGCGTCGTCGCTGTCGACACGCTTGATGGCGATGCCCGTGGTGCGGGTGAAGGTGTCGTAGATGACTTCGTCACCGGGGTAGTGGCGCGCCGAGTACAGGTGCAGCACCTTGTCCTGCGCCGCGGCGATCACGGGCATGAGCAGCGGGGTGGCCAGTGTCAGGGCGGCCAGCGTGCCTTGTACGAAGCGGCGACGCAGCGGTGAAGGACGGTTCGACATGGGTAGAGCTCCTTGTGGCGATGAGGGTCTGACAGTGCATCGGCCACGGCGATCGATGCAGCCGGTGCGATGACGAGAGGGATAATACCACAAACAAGAATCATTATCGTTATGGAGAGAGAAAAGCAAACTTTTTTACCGATGCCATCTCGGCGGCAGTGGCTGGCAGGGAGCGCTGCGGCACTGGCGGCCTGGATGTTAGGCGGCTGCGCAACACCGCCCCCTCCGTCGCCACCTGCTGTTCCGGCGCCACCGCTCGAGCCGCCCCTGCGGCCGCCGCGCATCGGGTTGGCGCTGGGCGGGGGCGCGGCACGGGGGTTTGCCCACGTGGGGGTGATCCAGGTGCTCGAGCGCGAGGGCATCCGCCCCGACTTGGTGGTGGGCACGTCGGCGGGCAGCCTAGTGGCGGCGCTGTATGCGCATGGCTTGGGCGGTGCGGCGCTGGAGCGTGCAGCGCTGGAGATGGAGGAGGCGACCATCGCCGATTGGACAGTGCCGATTTTCAACCGCGGGCTGCTGCGCGGCGAGGCGCTGGCGCGCTACGTCAACCGCATGGTGCAGGGGCGGCTGATCGAGGCGATGCCGCTGCCGCTGGGCATTTTGGCCACCGACCTAGCGACGGGCCACCCGGTGCTGTTTCGGCGCGGCGACACGGGCTTGGCGGTGCGCGCCTCGAGTGCGGTGCCGGGGGTGTTTTCGCCTGTGGCCATCGCTGGTCGCACCTATGTCGATGGCGGCCTGGTGGCGCCGGTACCGGTGGAGCAGGCGCGCGAGATGGGCGCCGAGCTGGTGTTGGCGGTGGACATCTCCAGCCCTGCCGAGCCGCTGGTGCAGACCGATCCGGTGCGGGTGCTGCTGCAAACCTTCACCATCATGGGGCAGACCATCAACCGGCATGTGCTGGCGCGCGCCGACGTCGTGGTGCGCCCAGCACTCGACGGGGTGGGCAGTGCCGACTTTGCGGCGCGCCAGCGCAGCATTGCGGCTGGACGCGCGGCCATGCAGGCCGCCTTGCCCGCGCTGCGCGAGCGGCTCGTCGCGCTGCGCCAGCCGCTGCCCTCGGGCCGGGCGTAAAACGTCACCCGTTTCGCGGGCGTTTCTGCCATTGCGGCGGCACCCATGATGTCATCTCGCCGTCAATCCGGGCGCGGTTGTTGCGCTCCCTGCTAGGTTGGTCTACCATGGGCCCATTGTGGAGACGAGCGTATGAGGCCTTCGGAAGCCTTGGTCTTGAACCGTGCGGCCATTCGGCAAGTGGTCGAGTCGCACCGCGCCTGCAACGCTCGGGTGTTTGGTTCCGTCCTGCGTGGCGAGGACACCGACGGCAGCGACTTGGACATCCTGATTGATCCCACGCCGGAGACCACCCTTTTCGACATCGGAGCCATCCGTCACGAACTCAGCACGCTTCTGGGCGTGCCTGTCGATGTGCTGACGCCCAACGCACTGCCCGACCACTTCCGGGCTTCGGTGCTGGCACAGGCTCGCCCGGTATGAACCGCGATCGGCAACGCCTGGTGGACTATCTCGGGCACATCGCGCAGGCCATCGAGCGCATCGACCGCTATACCCGAGACATCGACGAGGCCGAATTTCTGAACCATGATCTGGTTCAAGACGCGGTGATTCGAAATGTCGAGATCATCGGCGAGGCCAGCAACAAGATCCTGACATACTATCCCGAATTTGCGGCTGCCCACCCGGAGCTGCCGTTGTCGTTTGCTTACCAAATGCGCAACGCCGTTGCGCACGGCTATTTCAAGGTGGACTTTGAAATCGTCTGGAGGACGATTCACCGCGATCTGCCGGGGCTGTACGAACGGGTGCGCTCGCTGGTGGACCACCCTCAGGCACCGCCGGCTGCGGACGTGGCGAAAAAAAGCCCCGCCAGCGGCGGGGCTTGAAGGGTCCCTGAATCCGATTTCGAAGAGACCCGAGGAGACAACTCGTGACAATGGCCCCGGGCGTCAGCCCGCGCTGCTGCTGCGGCGCGGGCGCGCCGGTGCCTTGGCGGGGGCGGCCGCCGTGGTGTTCGCGTGCAGGTGTTGCTGGGCCTGCTCGGCGGCCTGGTGAAACTGCTGGGCCGCCAGCTCGTTGGCCTGCCGCACGGCTTGCTGGATGGTTTCCATGGCCGAGGTGGCGGCGTTGACCGCGTTGCGCATGGCCTCGACGGCGGCTTCGGTGCCAGCCGGGGCATTCTTGGCGATGTTGTCCATCACCGCCTGCGCCTTGAGCTGCACGTCGGCGGCGTTGTGCTCGGCCAGTTCGGTGAAGGCACCGCTGGTGCTGGCAGCGATGTCGTACAGCTGGCGGCTGTAGGCGATGGCTTTTTCGGCCAACGGCTGCAGTAGCGCGGCCTGGCGCTGCAGCAGTTCTTGTGCATCTTTGGCCGACAGCAGGGCCTGCGTCTGATCGGCGGAGTCGCGCAGCGCGGCACGGGTGGCTTGCAGGTTGAGTTCGACCAGCTTTTCGACCCCCTCGAACGCCTTGCGGGTCAGCCCGAAGAGCATGTCGATGTTGGCCTTGTGGGCGGCCGCCAGTTGTTCTGGGGTCAGCATGGTTTCCTCCGAAAGTGGGTGACTGCTTTTGCTGCGCTGCAGCATGCGTTGATTATCACGCATTGCAGGCACCTTGGCAATCCCCTGTGTGAGGCTAGTGCTTGTGTCGATGATGAATGTCCGGAAAATGCGGATGTCGGTGCGTGATGGCCTGGTGCCGATGCACATGCACATGGGGCTCTCGCCCATCCCAGGCAAAGGCATGTTCATGCTGGTGGTGCTCGTCGTGGACATGGGCATGGCTGTGTTCTAGTGGCTCATGTGTGTGTTCGTGTTCGTGTCGCTCGGTCAGGTGCAGCCAGATGCCCAAAACCATCAACCCGCACGCTACCCAGAACCCGGGTCCAACCGATTCGCCCAACCACCACAATGACACCAAAGCGCCAATGAACGGTGCCACGGAGAAATACGCACCGGCGCGGGCGGTACCCAGGCCTCTGAGCGCAAGCACAAACAACACCAGGCTGATGCCATAGCCCAACAGCCCCACCACCATCGCAGCCAGCACGCCGGGTAGCGTGGGCCAAAGCGTACCCAGGGCCATGGCCGCAGTGACGTTCACACAACCGGCCACAAGCCCCTTGCTGCCCGCGATGAACAACGCATCGGATGCGGATACCTTGCGCGTGAGGTTGTTGTCGATGGCCCAACACAGGCAGGCCAGCACG
This sequence comes from Hydrogenophaga sp., assembly GCA_020723845.1. Taxonomy (GTDB): domain Bacteria; phylum Pseudomonadota; class Gammaproteobacteria; order Burkholderiales; family Burkholderiaceae_C; genus Tepidimonas. Next base: position 3,543 of record DYIC01000027.1, on the reverse strand, counting down.
ATCAGCCCCGCGCTCCAGTTCATTCCGGTCTCTGCCGCCCCTTGGGCTGGCCACGACAGAATCAAGCCGCCTGCCACGATGGCCATCATGCCCGCCACCACCCGTCGATCGGCATTTTCCTTGAAGATCACCCAGGCCAAAACGGCAGTGAGCACCGTTTCAAGATTGAGCAGCAAAGAGGCCGTGGCCGCGGCTGTGTGCTGCAGGCCTAGCATCAGGGCTACGGGACCCAACACACCTCCAAACAAGATCGCGCCTGCCAGCCACGGCCAATCGTCCGGTCGCATTCCGGTGGTATGCCAGCCTTGGTCACGCCACAGCCGCGCGGCCATCAAGCCAATACCGCTGCCCAGGTAAAGCAGCCCACCCAGCAAAACTGGCGACACCGACCCCAGTAATAGTTTGGCGAATGGCGTGCTCAAACCGAACAGGACTGCCGCGCCGAGCGCGAACCAAATACTGGCTTTCATGGGGTTGGGGAGAGTTTGCGCAACGGTACGCTGTCGTGAGTATTCCACACGCCGGGCGCGCACTGGCAGCCATCTCCCCGCGGGCGGGTGCCGGCGGATCTTCCTGGCACACTTGGCGTCATGCAGGTGTTTTATGCCACGCAGTTCGTGTTGCCACTGCCCGCGGGTCACCGCTTTCCGATGGCCAAGTACGCGCTGCTGCGCGACGCGTTGGCCCGCGAGCCGGACATTCGCCTGTGGCTGGCCGAGCCGGCCAGTGACGGCGAGCTGGCGCTGGTGCACACGCCTGCGTACATCGATGCCGTCGCGCACGGCGCGCTGAGCGCGGCGCAGCAGCGCGAGATCGGATTTCCGTGGAGCCCGGCGATGGTCGAGCGCGCACGCCGTTCTGTGGGGGCGACGGTGCAGGCGTTTCGCGTCGCGCTGGCGGGCGAGGGAGTGGCGGCCAATATCGCGGGCGGCACCCACCATGCCTATCCAGACAAGGGCAGTGGGTTTTGCGTCTTCAACGACGTGGCGGTGGCGGCCCGCCTGTTGCAGGCGGAGTGGGCGCGGCGGGGCGCAGCCCAGCGTGCGCGGCCGCTGCGTGTGGCCATCATCGACCTGGATGTGCATCAGGGCAACGGCACGGCGCGCATCTTCCGCGACGACCCGTCGGTGTTCACGCTGTCGCTGCACGGGGCGCGCAATTTTCCGTTTCGCAAGGAGCCCAGTGACTGTGATGTCGAACTACCCGACGGCTGTGGCGATGCCGAGTATTTGGAAGCGCTGGAGTGGGCGCTGGGCGAGCTGGAGCGGCGCTTCGCCGCAGACGCGGTGTTGTACCTGGCGGGGGCCGATCCGCACGAGGGCGACCGGCTGGGCCGCCTGAAGCTGACCGACGACGGTATGGAGGCGCGCGACCGGCGCGTGTTCGAATGGGCGTGGCAGCGCCGATTGCCGCTGGCAATGGTCATGGCGGGCGGCTACGGGCACGACATCGCCACCACGGTGCGCGTGCAGTGCAACACCTACCGTGTCGCACTTGCGTACTGGCGGCGCTGGCGGGCGATGGCAGAATCGGGCGAGACCCGTCGACCACAGGAGTATTCCCCGTGACGCATGGCAGCGCTGCCACTGAACGGCCCCAGCCTTTGCCCCGATCCCATTACCGCGCCTGGGTGCCCATTGGCACGCGCTGGGCGGACAACGACATTTACGGCCACGTCAACAACGTGGTGTACTACAGTTGGTTCGACACGGCGGTCAACGGTTACTTGATCGGCCGCGGGGCGCTAGACATCCATGTGGGGGACGTGATCGGGCTGGTGGTCGAGACGCAGTGTCACTACTTTGCGTCGCTGGCGTTTCCGCAGCCGGTGGAAGCCGGGTTGCGCGTGGCACACATCGGCCGCTCCAGTGTGCGTTACGAGGTCGGCATCTTTGCCACGGGCGCCGACACCTGCGCCGCGCGGGGGCACTTCGTGCACGTGTACGTGGACCGCGCCAGCCGGCGTCCAGTGCCGGCGCTGCCCGCCGCGCTGCGTCGCGTTTTGGAGGAATTGCAATGAACGCTTCAGTACCCGCTGCGTCGGGGGTCGCCCAAGGCGAACCAGAAATCGCGCTGCCGCGGCTGGAGCTCGATCCGCTGCGTGCGGCGGCGCGCGCCATCGACCCCGCGCAGGTGGAGGCGGCCATCGTCGGGCGGCGTTCGGTGCGCGCCTTTTTGCCGCGGCCGGTGCCGCGGCCGCTGATCGAGCGGCTGCTGCAGGTGGCGGCGCGCGCGCCGTCGGGCACCAACACCCAGCCGTGGAAGGTCTATGTGCTGCAGGGCCGTGCGCGCGACGCGCTGGTCGAGCAGGTGTGCGCCGCGCACGATGCGATCCGTGCCAACCCGGCGCTGGCGGCCGACTATCAGGAGGCCTATGACTACTACCCCAGCCAGTGGGTTAGCCCCTACATCGACCGCCGCCGCGAAAACGGCTGGGGGCTGTACGGGCTGCTGGGCATCGGCAAGGGCGACAAGGACAAGATGCACGCGCAGCACCAGCGCAACTTTCGCTTCTTCGACGCGCCGGTGGGGCTGATGGTGACGATCGACACCGTGATGGGACGCGGCTCGCTCGTGGACACGGGCATGTTTTTGCAAAACCTGATGATCGCCGCGCGCGCGCACGGGCTGGATACCTGCCCGCAGGCGGCCTGGAATGCCTATGCCCGCATCATCCTGCCGCACATCGGCGCCAGCGAGCACGAGATGCTGGTGTGCGGGATGTCGCTCGGCTATGCCGACCCGGACGCGCTGGTCAACCGGTTTGTCACCCCGCGCGAGCCGATCGAGCGCTTCGTGACCTGGGTGGAGTAAGTGCGATGGACGGACATCCGTGCGCATCGGCAAGCGGCGGCCGACCCGCAGTATTGGTGGCGCGGGCGGTCTTTCCCGAGGCCGTCGAGCGCCTGCGCCAGCACTTCGACGTCGAGGACAACCCCACGGACGAAGAGTGGCCGCGCGAGGCGTTGATCCGTCGCCTGCAGGGCAAGGCCGGTGTGCTGCTGACGGGCACCCAGCGCGTCGATGACGCGCTGCTGCGCGCCTGCCCCGCGCTGCGCATCGCGGCCAACATGACGGTGGGCTATAACAACTTCGACGTCGAGGCGATGGATGCGCACGGTGTGGTGGGCACCAACACGCCAGGCGTGCTGACCGAGACCACGGCCGACTTTGGCTTTGCGCTGCTGCTGGCCGCGGCGCGGCGCGTTACCGAGAGCGAGCGCTTTTTGCGCGCCGGGCAGTGGACGCGCTGGTCATACGATTTTTTCGTCGGCGCCGAGGTACACGGCACGACGCTAGGCATTTTGGGCATGGGCCGCATCGGGCAGGCGATCGCGCGCCGGGGCGCGCACGGCTTTGGCATGCGCGTGCTCTACCACAACCGGCACCGGCTGGATGCAGCGGTGGAGGGGGCGTGCCGCGCCACCTGGGTGGACAAGGACACGCTGCTGCGCGAGTCGGACCACTTGGTGCTGGTGCTGCCCTACACGCCGCAAAACCACCACATCATCGGCGCGGCGGAACTGGCGCGCATGAAGCCCA
>DYIC01000026.1 GCA_020723845.1 Hydrogenophaga sp. | reverse complement strand
AGCAGCAGCGTCTTGGCCGTGTTCATGACCTCGACGTTATTCTGATACGAGCGCGCCGTGGCGATCATGTGCACCATCTCCTCCACCGGGTTGACGTTGGAGTAGGTGACATAGCCTTGCGCGTCGGCGCTGGGGTGGTGTGGGTTGAAGACGCGCCGGTTGGGCGCATCGCTCTCGACGATGGTGCGCACCTTGACGCCGGCAGACGCCGGTTCGCCCATCGGCACCGTTTGAAACACGACTTGCCGCGCCTTGTACGCCTGGCCGTCCGGGCCCGCGACCGCATCCGCATTGGCCAGGTTGGACGCCACGGTGTTGAGGCGCTGCGCCTGCGCGCTGATGGCGCTGCCCGAGACGTCGAAAATGCGAAACATCGACATGGCGATCTCCCGTCATTGCCCTTGGATGGCCGCCAGCATCGTCTTGACGTGGCCGTTGATGAACCGCAGCGTCGTCTCGTACTGCACGGCGTTGTCCACGAAGTTGGCGCGCTGCTGGTCCAGATCGACCGTGTTTTGGTCCAGCGACGGCTGGGTGCGCACGGTGTAGGCGGGGCGCGCGGCGTCAGTGACGCCGGCCGCGGCAGCGGTGCGCAAGTGACGCGGATCGCTGCCCGCCAGCCCCTGCAACGCCGACGGCACGGCTGCACTGGCCGTCGATAGGGTGGCACCGCGCTCGCGTGCCTGGGCCTGCAGCAGCGCAGTGCGAAAGTCGAAGTCGCGCGCCACGTAGCCGGGGGTCTCGGCATTGGCGATGTTGCTGGCGATGACCTGCTGCCGGTACGCGCGCAGCTGCAGGGCTTGCCCCAGCAAGTCCATGCGCTCGGTCCATCGGTTGAACATATCGGCCTCTACCCGTCGTCGGATGGTGGTGCGCGGTCCGCAGACCGCCTCGTTGCCTGCATTGTCAAAAACTTGAGGGCACGCAAAGCGCCGATAAGGCGAGGGCGCGGCTGGCATTTCCGGGTTTTGCCCGCCACGCGCTGCGCCTACAGTGCAGGGGTGAATATGGCAACCCCACTCCCCCTTGGCTGGCGACACGCCGTGCGGGCGTGGCTGTGCGCGGCAGCCGCGGCCGCCCTGTGGCTGGCCACCGCCCCAGGTTGGGCGGGCGAGGCGTCGGCGCCGGTCGGATCGAGCCCTTGGCGTGAACAGATGGGGCGCTGGCTCGACGGCGAAGTCGCACAGCAGCTCCAGGGCGCGACGGCGGATTTGCCCCTGCGCGCCGAGATCGAAGTGGGCACGCTCGACCCGCGCCTGCAACTGGCCCCGTGCCGGCGCGTGGAGCCCTACTTGCCTGCTGGTACCCGCCTGTGGGGGCGCAGCCGCATCGGGCTGCGCTGCGCCGAAGGCCCCACGCCGTGGAACGTCTTTTTACCGATTTATGTGCGCGTTTGGGGTCCCGGCTGGGTGCTGCGGCGCCCGGTGGCGCCCGGCGAGACGCTGGGCCCTGAACACGCCGAAGCTGCCGAGGTTGACTGGACCGCGTATCGCGAGGCCGTCTTGGTGCGCCCGCAGGATTGGCAGGGCTTGCAGGCCGTGCGTGGACTGGGAGCAGGGCAAGTGTTGCGCACCGGTGTGGTGCGTGCACCGCAGGTTTTCGAGCCCGGCAGCACCGTGCGTCTGCGCCTGGTGGGGCCCGGCTTCGTGGTGATGGCCACCGGCGAGGCGCTGGGCCACGGCCGTATCGGCGAGCCCGTGCGGGTGCGCCTGCCCAACCGCCGCATCCTGGTGGGCACGGTGCTCGATGCCCAAACGGTGGTACTGACCCTCTAATCCACACAAAATCTCGAAAAAGGGGTAAAGTCCGGGCTCGTCCCGCCGATAAAGCTCTCGAGCGTCCCCTCTACCCGGGGAGCGGAGAGTGCCATGAAAGTCAACAACTCGCCTGAATCCAAGTTCGGTTTGCCGACTCCGGTGACGCAGCGCACCGCGGAGGGGGTGAGTTCGTCCGCACGCGGCGCGCCTGCTTCCCCCGCCGAAGCGGTCAGCGCCACGGTCAAGTTTTCGCCCGTCACGCAGGCCATGACGAATGGCATCGCGCGCTCGGGAACGGACAGCTTCGATGCCGCCAAGGTCGAGGCCATGCGGACGGCCATCCAGAATGGCAGTTTCTCGGTCAACGCCGAGGTCATCGCCGACAAACTGCTGGGCAGCGCGCGCGAGCTGCTGGGCGTGGCGGCAGCGGGCCCGCGCCGCTCCGCTTGACGCGCATGACCACCCGCTGCGGTGACCCCCTGACCCTGTTGCGCGAGGCGCACGAACAACTCGGCCATGTGCTGCAGTTGGCGTCGCGCCATGCGGCGGGTGAAGTGGACACCGATCAGTGGGTGGCCGCGTGCGCGGCGCTGGCGCAAGCGTTCGTGGCCGTGCGCGACGCGTGGGGCCGCAGCGCCCCGGGCCAAGCGGCCGCGCCCGAGGCCGCCCGGCTGCTGGAGGACATCGGCAGCCGGCTGCAGCAATTGCAGGAATTGCAAGCGCGCCTGTCGGGTAGCACCCGCATGGCACTGGCGCAGTTGCTGCCGCAGGATGCGCTGCAGGCGTACTCCCAGCTCGGGCGCTCACGCCCGACCACGGGGCGCGGCGGCTACGGCTGAATACGGGGTGTCTGCGCTTGCCCCGTCGGTGGGACGGGTTTCAGTGCTCGCGCAGACGCGCTCGCAAGCGCGCGATCGCCTGTGAATGCAGCTGGCTCACGCGAGACTCGGTGACGCCTAGCACGGCCGCGATCTCCTTGAGATTCATGTCGTGCTCGTAGTACATGCTCATGACGTACTGCTCGCGCTCGGGCAGCTTGCCGATCGCCTCGACCAAGGCGGCGCGCATGCGCTGGTCCGCCAAAATGGCCTCGGGGCTGCGGTCGGCATCGTCGGGCAAGTGGCGATCCAGAAACCCGTCGTCGTCTTCGCTGCGCGAACCCAGATCTTCCAGATAGACCAGCTGCGTGCCCCGCATGCGCGACAGGGTTTCGTGGTACTCCGCGAGCGACATGCCCAGCTCTTGCGCGATCTCGGACTCGCGAGGGGCGCGCTGCAGGCGCTGCTCCAGCCGGTGGATCGCGCCCTCGATGTCCTTTTGCAGTTTGCGTGAGCCGCGCGACATCCAATCGGCATCGCGCAGCTCGTCGAGCATGGCCCCGCGGATGCGCTGGCTGGCGAAGGTTTCGAACTGCACCCCCATCGACGGCTCATAGCGCGCCAGCGCCTCGGTCAGCCCGATCATGCCGACCTGGATCAAATCGTCGAGCTCGACGCTGGCGGGCAGACGTGCAATCATCAGGTGCGCCAGCCGGTGCACCAGCGGCGCATACTGGCGCAACTGCGCGTCTCGGTCGAGCGTGCCCTTGGGCGTGTACATCGAAAACTCCGGCGGTCGGATCGGCCGCGGTATCGGCACCGGACTGGACGTCAGCATGGCCGCCGTTGCTCCCCCGCAAAAGCCGGTGCTTCCAACACCCAAGCCGCATCCAGGATTCTGCCCAACACGGCCTGGGTTTCGGGTGTGACCGATCCCCGCGCATCATACCCCAGCGCCCAGACCATCGGAGCGACGCCCAGGTGGCTGTCGCAGGTGCGGCGCAGCGCCGACAGGGCTGCCTGCAGCGGCCCTGGCGCGGGCGCCTCGCCACCCCTCGCGACGTCGGGTACCGGATGGTCGCTGGGCTCAGGTAAGGCGATCACCACAGGTCGCAGGCCCATGCCGTGCAGGCGCTTGAGATCCTGGTAGGCCGCCACGAGCGCCGCCGGCTCGGCCGTCAACGCCACCAACGGCCGCCCACCATCGGTGGGCCACCAGCGCAACACCTCGTTGGCTGGCGCGTGCCACAGCCACGCGCCGCCGCTCGGCAGGTCCTCCGGCCAGTGGCCGGGTTCGCCCTCGACCACGGCGCACGGCATGCCCAACGCCTGACACCCCTGGTGCAGCCGCCACAACAACTCCAACGACGCCGAGCCGCGGGCGGCCGCGATCACGGCCAGCACGCGCGTCGGTGGCTGCAGGTGCCACGCCAGCAAGCCTGCCGCTTGGTCGCGGATCGGCTCAAGCATGGGCGGCCCCCTCGGGCTGCCAGCCCGACTGCACCGGATCGGTGAAGAAAAACGGCAATTCGGCGCTGGTGGGGTCGAACGCCGACTTGCCCCGCCCCCCCATCGACAGACGCACCAGCGCGGCGGCGTCGGGACGCTGCCAGTCCTCGGGCACACGCTGGCCGGTGGTCAGCCCGCGCAGCACGGCTTGGTGCCGGATGAGCGCGTCCACCGCCGGCCCCAGTTTGGCGGCCTCGTCGACCTTGGACAGGATCACGCCATGCAAGGGCGTGTCACGGTAGGTCTGAAAGACATCGTCGAGCGTGTCACCGTGGCTGCCGGCGTTGACCACCAGCAGCTTGCGAATCTGCGGTGCTTGCAACAGCGCCATCATGTCCTGGATGCGCGGGTCTTTTTGCCCCAGGCCTGCGGTGTCGATGATGACCATGCGTTTGTTGGCCAACAGCTCCAGCAAGTCTTGCAGCGCGGCCCGGTCGTGGGCCTGGTGGGCCACCACGCCCAGCATGCGCCCGTAGGCGCGCAGCTGCTCGTAACCGGCGACGCGGTAGGTGTCGAGCGAGATCAGGCCCACGCTATTGGCGCCATAGGCCTTGACGCATTGCGCGGCCAGTTTGGCGGCCGTGGTGGTCTTGCCCACCCCAGTCGAGCCAATGAGCGCAAAGACGCCACCCTCGTCGCACAAGTGCCCTGGCTCGCGCGCGACGCGCAGATTGCGCGCCAACACTTCCAGCGTCCAACGCCAGGCATCCGCCGCGCCCAAGTGGGCCGGCAGGCGCTCGAGAACGGCACGTGCCACCGTGGGCGAATATCCGGCCCGGATGAACTTGAGCATCAATGGCGACTGGATCGGATTGAGGCGCGACTGCCCCAGCCATGCCAGGGTCTGGAAGCGCTCCTCCATCATGGCCTGCATGGCGGCCAGCTGTGCCTCGAGCCGGCTGGCGCGGGCCGCGTCATCGGCGGGCACGCGGCGCGGCGTGGCCGCCGCCTGTGGCGCGGACGCAGCGGGCGCACTGCGGCCAAAGGGCAGCACCATCGCGTCGTCGTCGCGCGGCGCCGGCGCTGCGGGCGCGCGCGCCGCGGTGGGGGCGGGCGCCGCCCGCGGAGGCACGGCGGGCCGCGCGGCGCCCGCCGACTCGGGCGCACGGCCCTGCAACGCCTCGCGCCGTTTGCGCAACATGCGCTCGCGCACATATTCCTGGAACGACAGCGTGCTCATGGCCAGCGTCTCGCTGTCTTGGGCCACCGTGCTGTCAGGCGACACCGGGGGCAGCTGCGCTGCCGCCCGCTGTTGCAGGCCGAGTGTGGCGCGTGCCGAGCGTGGCGTCGGTGTCTCCGGTAACGTGGCACGGCTCGCCTGCGCCGCCGGCGTAGCCACCTGCGCGGCGATGGCGGAGAGCTGCTCCTCCGAGGTTGCCACGACCTCGAAACCAGCGTCGGTGGATCGGCTCGACAGGATCACGGCGTGATCGCCAAAAGCGGCGCGCGCCAGCGCCATGGCCTCGCGCGAGTTGGGGGCGACGAATCGTTGCGCGTTCATGCGGGCTCTCCAATGATCGGGCCGATGCGAATGGTGTGGGTATCAGGGATTTCGCTGTGGGCCAACACCTGCAGCCGGGGGGCGGCGCGCTTGAGCAGCCGGGCGATGGCCTGCCGGATGGCGTCGGGCACCAGCAGCACGGCGGGCACGCCGCTTTCCTCTTGCCGCGCCGCCACCTTGGCGGCCGACTGCGTGAGCATGTCGGCGATGCCAGGGTCGAGCGCGCTCATACCTTGCCCGCCGAGCGCCTGGGTCAACAGGCGCTCCAGGCCGGGCTCGATGGCAATGACTTCCAGCTCCTGCACCGGGCCATAGATCTGCTGCACGATGGCCGGCGACAGCGCTTGCCGCACGCGCCGCGTGAGCTCGATCGGGTCTTGCGTCTGGCCGGCGTGCTCGGCCAGCGTCTCGACGATGGTACGGATATCGCGGATGTGCACGCCTTCCTCCAGCAGTAACTGCAACACTTTCTGGAACACACCGATGGGCACCATGGCCGGAATCACTTCTTCGATCAGTTTGGGCGCCAGCTTGCGCACGTGCTCGACCAGTTCCTGTACCTCGGTGCGGCTGAGCAGCTTGGCGGCGTGGACCTGCATCAAGTGTGACAAATGCGTGGCCAACACGGTCTCGGCATCAACCACGGTGTAGCCCGCCATTTGCGCGCTTTCACGCTGACGCTCGTCGATCCAGGTGGCCGGCAGGCCAAATGCGGGGTCGCTGGTGGCCTGGCCGATGAGCGGTGTGCGGATGTGCCCTGGATTGATCGCCAGATACTGGCCCGGAAACACCTCGCCTTCACCCACCACCACGCCGCGCAGCGTGATGCGGTAGCCGCTGGGCTTGAGCTCCAGGTTGTCGCGCACGTGCACCGGTGGCGGCAAAAAGCCCACCTCTTGCGCGAATTTTTTGCGTACCCCCTTGATACGGGTCAGCAAGTCGCCCCGCCGGTTGCGGTCCACCAGGGCGATCAGCCGGTAGCCCAGCTCCAGCCCCAACAGATCCACGGGCTGCAAGTCGTCCCAGGTGGCCTCGGTCTCGGCAGGCGCTTGCGCGGCCTGCTGGGCCGCCAGCTCCTGCGGCGAGGGCTGGCGGCGTTGGCGTGCCAGCCAATACGCCACCGCACCAATCACCGTGGCAAAGAAGAGGAACACGCCGTTGGGCATCCCCGGCACGATACCGAGCAACCCCAGGACCCCGGCCGTCACGCCCAGCACCTTGGGCGAGTCGAAGAGCTGGGTCACGATCTGCTCGCCCAGATCCTCTTCCTTGCCCACGCGCGAGACCACCATGGCTGCTGCCACGGAAATGAGCAGACCCGGCACCTGTGCCACCAGCGCGTCGCCGACCGACAGCGTGATGTAGGTGTGCGCCGCCTGCTGCAGCGACAGGTCGTGCTGCAGCATGCCGATGGCAAAGCCACCGACGATGTTGATGAGCAGGATCAAGATCCCGGCGATCGCATCGCCGCGCACGAACTTGGACGCACCGTCCATGTTGCCGAAGAAGTCCGCCTCCTCGGCGACCTCGGCACGCCGGCGCTTGGCTTCGGCCTGATCGATCAGCCCGGCGTTGAGGTCGGCATCGATGGCCATCTGCTTGCCGGGCATCGCGTCCAACGTGAAGCGCGCGCCCACTTCGGCGATGCGCTCGGCACCCTTGGTGATGACGATGAAGTTGATCACCACCAGAATCAAAAAGACGATCAGACCGACCGCGAAGTTGCCGCCGATCAAGAAGGTCCCGAAGGCCTCGATCACCGCCCCCGCGGCTCCGGGCCCGGTGTGCCCCTCCATCAGCACGACACGGGTGGACGCCACGTTGAGCGACAGCCGCAACAGCGTCGTGATCAGCAACACGGTCGGGAACACCGCAAAGTCCAGCGCGCGCCGCATGTAGGCCGCCACCATCATCACGGTCAGCGCAATCGCGATATTGAGCGTGAAAAACGTATCCAACAGCCACGGTGGCAGCGGCAACACCAGCATGGCCAGCACCAGCATCACCAGCACCGGCGCGGCCAGCGCCTGACCGTGCCCGCGCAGCGGGCCCAGCGACTGTTGCAGCGATTGCAAAACGGCGTTCATGGTGGGATGGGTTCAGACCAGGATCAGGGGGTGGCGCGGCCGTGCAGCGGGTCCAGTTCGACCGGCACCTGCGGCTGCGGCGGCTTGGGCATGGGGCCCTGACCGCGCAACGCGGCGCGCAACCGATAGACGTAGGCCAGCACCTGGGCCACCGCGGTGTAGAGCGCCGCGGGCACGGGTTGATCCAGCTCGGTGTGGGCGTAGAGGGCGCGCGCCAGCATGGGCGACTCCAGCACCGGCACCTTGGCGTCACGGGCGACGTCGCGGATGCGCAGCGCCAACAGATCGGCCCCTTTGGCGATCACGTGCGGCGCCCCCATGGTGCGCTCGTCGTAACGCAGTGCCACTGCGTAGTGGGTCGGGTTCATGACCACCACGTCGGCCTCGGGCACGCGCCGGATGCTCTGGCCATACGCGATCTCGCGCGCGCGCTCACGGCGCTTGCTCTTGACTTGCGGGTTGCCCTCGGTCTCCTTGTGCTCGTCCTTGACCTCTTGCAGCGACATGCGCAGACGGTGGCGGTAGAGGTATTGCTGCAACGGGACGTCCACCAACGCCACCAGCAACACCACCGTCAACAGCCAGGCGACCCCGACCATGAACCATTCGCCGGTCTGTACCAGCGCCGACTCCAGCGGACGCAACAGCAGGGTGGCGAACGCCTGCAGGTGCGATTCGACGTACAGCGCCCCGATCAGACCGATGAGCGCCGTGATCGCCAGCAGCTTGATCACCTCCACCATCTGCTGGCGCGAAAACAGGCGCTGCAGACCGCTGATCAGACCGATCTTGGACCACTGGGGCAGCAGCGGCTTGGCGCTCAGGGCGTAGGAGCCCGCCGCGACCAGCGCCAGCACGACCAGCGCCACCAGCGCCAGCCCCAGCGGCAGGTAGTAGCCCAGCGCCAATTGCAGACCGTCGGCCAGGCGCTCCAACATCAGGCGCGGCTCGCGCACGCTGGCCCCGTCGAAGCGCAGCCCCTCGCGCATCGCGCCACGCAGCCGCTCGTAAGCCCACGGCAGCGTCACCCACAGCAACACCAAGCCACCGCCCAACACCACCAGGTGCGTCAGATCCCGCGAACGCGGCACCTGCCCCTCCTCGCGCGCCTTTTGCAAGCGACGCGGGGTGGCGGGTTGGTTTTTGTCTTGGGTCGATTCCATGGCGGCCGAGCGGTGGCTGTCGGCCGCATTGTCCGGGGCGGGATCGGATTTCTAAAGCGCCAAAAGGCGCGAGAAACCCGCCACTTCCCGGCTTGTCCGCCGTGCGGGGCGGGCAGACGTCAAAAACCGAGGCTGGCCAGCAGGTCGTCCACCTGCGCCTGGCTGGTCACGACGTCCGAGCGCCCTTCCGGGTTGACGACCGGACCCGATAGCTCGGGGTGGCGCGCCGACTCGGGCGCGGCGGGCGTGTTGGCGGATTCGCTGCCCGCCGAGGGTGCCGTCTCGATCAACAATTGCAGCAGCTGCTGCTCCAGCGTTCCGGCCAGCGCCACCACTTTTTTGATCACCTGGCCCGTCAGGTCGTGGAAGTCCTGCGCCATCATGATCTCGGTCAGGTGGTGGTCGGTGCGCTCGGCCGCTGCTTGAATCTCGCTCGACCACTGCAGCAACTCGGGCATGGCCCACTTCAGCCCCGGCACCGCGCCGATGGTCTCGACCAACTGACGGCTGCTGTCGATGACCTTTTGCTGCTCGGCCTTGGCTTCGTCCACCCGGTTGAGCACCTTTTCTGCCGCCTCGCCCGTCAGGCGCGCGATGTACTCCAGGCGGCTGCGCGCGTCCGGCAATTCGCCGACCGCGTCTTTGAGCGCGGGCATGTAGCCGAGTGCCTTGAGCGCCTCGTGCAGCTCGCGGGTGATCTCGCCCAGACGCTGATAAATGTCACCCTTGCCGTCGGCCTTGGGCGCATGGGATGCGGTGTCGGTCATGCCCTCCCCTCCGGATACCGTGTTCACGCCCAGCCCATCTTGCGGAAGATGTTGGTGAGCTTTTCTTCGAGTGTCGCTTTGGTAAAGGGCTTGACGATGTAGCCCGCCGCCCCGCCCTGTGCCGCTGCGATGATGTCTTCCTTGCGCGCCTCGGCGGTCACCATCAGCACGGGGATGTGCTTGAGCTTGTCATCACTCTTGATCTGGGTGAGCAGCTCGAAGCCGTTCATGTTCGGCATGTTGATGTCGGTGATCACCATGTCGAACTTGCCGTTGCGCAGCTTGTGGAGGGCAACCGAGCCGTCTTCGGCCTCGTCGGCGTCGGCGTGGCCCAGCTCCTTGAGCAGGTTGCGCACGATACGCCGCATCGTGGAAAAGTCGTCGACAATCAAAAAACGCACATCGGCCATGAAAGACTCCGTCCCGGACAGGCCTTAGTTTAAGGGCATGGGCCGCCCACCGGCAGCCGGTGTTTTCGCGGGGGTCGCGCTCGCTGCCCCCTGCACCGCGGCGCGGGCAGCGTCTTCGTCCTCGACCGCCGGGGCCGCCTCCAGTGACTTGGACATACGCTCCTCCGCCTCGCGCGTCAGCACCAAGATGCTGATGCGGCGGTTGCGCGGATCATACGGGTTGTCGGGGAACAGCAGCTGCTTGTCGGCCATGCCGACCACACGCGCGAGCTTGCCCTCTGGCAGGCCGGCGGCCACCAGCTCGCGCCGGCTGGCATTCGCCCGATCGGCCGATAGCTCCCAGTTGCTATACGCCCGCTCCCCGCTGCCATACGGCGTGGCGTCCGTGTGCCCCGAGAGCGAAATGCGGTTGTCGACTTCCATCAGCGCCTGCGCAATGGCACGCAAGATGTCGCGCATGTAGGGCTTGACCAGGGCACTGCCGGTGTCGAACATGGCGCGCTTCTGGTCGTCGACGATCTGGATGTTGAGCCCGTCTTGCACCATCTCCAGCCGGATTTGATTTTTGAACTCGGCCAGCTGCGGGTTGGCGTTGATGATGTTCTCGAGTTTTTCGCGCAGCGTCGCGATGCGCTGCTTGTCCTGGCGAATCGCCTCGGCGCGCGCGAGCTGCGCCCCGATTTCGCGCACCTTGTCCTCGATATTGCCGCTGGCGTCCTCACCCACGCTCTTGGTCAGGTCGTCGCCGCCACCGTCCAGAATGCTGGTGGCGCCGCCCGAGCCGGGGCCGCCAAACAGCATAACCTTCAGCGGCTGGTTGAAATAATCGGCGATGCCCTTGCGGTCGCCTTCGGTGGTCGAGCCGAGCAGCCACATCAGCAGGAAAAAAGCCATCATCGCCGTCACGAAGTCGGCGTAAGCGATCTTCCAGGCGCCGCCGTGTGCGCCATGCCCGCCTTTCTTGACGCGCTTGACGATGATGGGTTGCAGCGGCTTGCCGGACGAGGCCATGATGGACGCGATGCGAGGTCAGGGCGATGGGCGGAATCTCACCGTCATTTTTTCTTGACGTGCGCCTCTAGCTCACTAAAAGTCGGGCGTTGGTCGGAAAACAGCACCTTGCGGCCAAACTCGATCGCCGTCATGGGAGCGTAGCCCTGCATGCTGGCCAACAGGGTGGTTTTGATGCACTGGAATTCCTTGCTGGATTCCTCCACCTTTTGTTCCAACAGGCTGGCCAGCGGCTCGGCGAACGCATACGCCAGCAAGATGCCGAGGAACGTACCCACCAGCGCCGAGCCGATCATCCCTCCCAGCACGGCCGGGGGCTGCCCGACCGAGCCCATCGTATTGACCACGCCCAACACCGCAGCCACGATACCGAACGCAGGCAACGCGCCGGCGAGCCGCTGCAGCGCCGCCACCGCCGCGTGCTCTTCGGCGTGGTGGGTGTCGAGTTCCGCATCCATGATGGACTCGATCTCATGCGCGTTGAGGTTGCCTGAAACCATCAAACGCAGGTAGTCGGTGATGAACTCGACCGTGTGATGGTCGCTGGCAATCGTCGGGTATTTCTGGAACAGCGGCGAGGCATCCGGATTTTCCACATCGCCCTCGATGGCCATCAACCCTTCTTTGCGCGCTTTTTGCAGGATGTCGAACAGCAAGCCCAACAGGTCCATGAAGCGCGCCTTGGTGTACTTGGACCCTTTGAAGCACGCCCCCAGCCCGCGCCCGACGCCCTTGAGCACCTTCATCAGGTTACCGGCGATGAACGCGCCGATCGCTGCCCCGAAAATGGTGGCCATCTCGAACGGCAGCGCTTTCAGGATGACCCCGATGTTGCCACCGTGGATGATGAAGACACCGAAGATGCAGATCAGGACGATCAGCCAGCCGACGATGACGAACATAGGCGCTATCCTGCCTCAGGAAAGTGACGGACGATTCTAGCGTGAGACCGGGTGGGGTATCTCCACCGCGCTCAGGAAGAGCGCGCCCCGGTGGGCTGGCGTGGCCCCCGTTCCGCCCCCCGCCATAGCGGCGACAGGCGCTCGCGCAACGGAGCCCAGCGCTGCCACAAGCGCCAACCGCGCCACACCAGCCACGCCCCGCGCCATACCGCCCTGGGACGGCGCCACACCAGCACCGCCGCAGCCACCAGCGCCACCCACGGGTGCGCCTGCAGCCAGCGCCAGCCCTCGCGTGCCTGATCGGCCCAGCCGAAGGCCGGCTGCAGCGCCCGGCCCTGCAGCGCCAAGCGTTCGCGCAGCTCACCCGAGCGCTGCAGCAGCGCCTGGCGGCGCGCAGCCAACCGAGTGCGGCGGTCAGTTCCGGCCACGCAAGCGCTCCACGTCACGGTCCAGCTCGGACATGCTCGCCGCAAACCAGCGTATCCCCAGCAGACGCCGACGGGCCCAAAGCAGCGCGACAACGCCCAAGGTCAGAAATACCGCGCTAAACAAAGCCAGCGCCAGCAGCCGGTGCGACTCCCACAGTAACACCGTCAGTAGCACCGCCAGAAAGCCCAAGCCGAGTACCAGCAACAGGGCTGCGGCGACGGTTGCCGCCAGCCCCTCGGCCACATCGAGCGCATGCTCGCGCGCCTCGACGCCCAGCAGCGCAAGGCGCACCCCCAGCAGCTCGCCAGCGTCGTGGAACCATCCGCGCGTGGCGCTCCACAGCGACTGCGGCGCCGCAGCGGACGGGGGTCGATCCTCCTGGCCCATGGGAATCGGTGAGGGGGAGGGCATGCGCCCTCCCCCGTCGGCTTTAGCGACGGCCGATCAGCAGACCCACCAGCAGGCCGAAGCCCGCTGCCACCCCGATCGCTTTCCAGGGGTGCTCGTGCACATAATGGTCGGTGGCACGGGCCACTTCTCGCGTGCGCTCGCGCAGCGCCGCTTCGGCGTCGGCCAACCGATAGCGGGCGGTGCGCAGGTTTTCACCCAAACGCTCGCGCAGCTCGGCCACTTTTTCGCCCGTCGATTGGGCGGTGGCCGCCAGCAAGTCTTCGGCATCGGCGACCACGGTCTTGAGGTCGGCCACCAGTTTGTCCTTCGGTTGCAGGGTGTTGTCGGTCATGGCACGCTCCTTGTGTGATGGAAAAATTGATGATCCACTGTATCACGCAGGCTGCTGGTTGCGCAGGCGGATGTGCAGTTCGCGCAACTGTTTTTCGTCCACCGGGCTGGGCGCGTGGGTCAGCAGGCACTGGGCGCGCTGCGTCTTGGGGAAGGCGATCACGTCACGGATCGACTCGGCACCGGTCATGAGCGTGACCAACCGATCCAGCCCAAACGCCAGCCCGCCATGCGGCGGCGCGCCGTATTGCAGCGCGTCGAGCAGGAAGCCGAACTTGGCGCGCGCCTCCTCCGGCCCGATCTTGAGCGCGGCAAACACCTTGTTTTGCACGTCGGCGCGGTGGATGCGCACCGATCCGCCCCCCAGCTCCCAGCCGTTGAGCACCATGTCGTAGGCCTTGGCCAGACAGGCGCCGGGGTTGGTGTCCATCAGGTCCTCGTGGCCGTCCTTGGGCGCGGTGAACGGGTGGTGCACCGCCACCCAGCGCTGCTCTTCGTCGTCGTACTCGAACATCGGGAAGTCCACCACCCACAGCGGCGCCCAACGGTCCTCGAACAGCCCGTTGGCCTTGCCGAAGGCGCTGTGCCCGATCTTGACGCGCAGCGCACCGATCGCGTCGTTGACGACCTTGGCCTTGTCGGCACCGAAAAACAGCAAGTCGCCATTTTGCGCCCCGGTGCGCTGCAGGATCGCCTGCAGGGCCGCGTCGTGCAGGTTTTTGACGATGGGCGACTGCAGTCCGTCGCGCCCCGCGGCGACGTCGTTGACCTTGATCCAGGCCAGCCCCTTGGCCCCATAGATCTTGACGAACTCGGTGTATCCGTCGATGTCGCTGCGCGACAGCGCCGCGCCACCGGGCACGCGCAGCGCCACGACGCGGCCGCCGGTCATGTTGGCCGGCCCCGAAAAGACCTTGAACTCCACGTCCTTCATGACGTCGGTCAGCTCGGTAAACTCGAGCCGCACGCGCAGGTCGGGCTTGTCCGACCCGAAGCGCGCCATCGCCTCGGCATACGGCATGACGGGGAAGTCGCCCAGATCGACCCCAATGGTCTGGGCAAAGACCTGGCGGATCATCTCTTGGAACAGGTCGCGAATTTCCTGCTCCGTCATGAACGAGGTCTCGATATCGATCTGCGTGAACTCAGGCTGGCGGTCGGCGCGCAGATCCTCGTCACGGAAGCACTTGGTGATCTGGTAGTAGCGGTCGAACCCCGACACCATGAGCAGCTGCTTGAACAACTGCGGCGACTGCGGCAGCGCGTAGAACATACCGTCGTGCACGCGGCTGGGCACCAGGTAGTCGCGCGCCCCTTCGGGCGTGCTCTTGGTCAGCATCGGGGTTTCGATGTCGATGAAGCCGTGCGCGTCCAGAAAACGGCGCACCGCCATCGCCACGCGGTAGCGCAGCATGAGGTTGCGCTGCATCACGGGGCGACGCAGGTCCAGCACGCGGTGCGTCAGGCGCGTGGTTTCGGACAGGTTGTCGTCGTCGAGCTGAAACGGCGGCGTGACGCTGGGGTTGAGCACCACGATCTCGTGGCACAAGACCTCGACGCGGCCACTGCGGATGGCCTCGTTGACCGTGCCCTCGGGGCGCGCGCGCACCACACCCTTGACCTGCACGCAGTATTCGTTGCGCAGCCCTTCGGCGGTGGCAAACATCTCGGGCCGGTCGGGGTCGCACACCACCTGCACCGTGCCCTCCCGGTCGCGCAGGTCGACGAAGATGACGCCGCCGTGGTCGCGCCGCCGGTTGACCCAGCCACACAGGGTGACGGTCTGGCCCATCAGGGCCTCGGTGACCTGCCCGCAGTAGGTGGTGCGCATGTGCATGAAAACCTCTCGACTCATCGTGCGTGTGAAGGTAAAACGGTCAGCGATCGTGCAAACGTCAAGCCGGGCCCGAGGGCGCCGCCACCCCGGGCGGCAGCGCGCTCTTGCGACCGCCGGGCACGATCACCCCCATGGAAATGACGTAGGTCAGCGCCTCGTCCACCGTCATGGCCAACGGCACCACGTCGCGCCGGTGCACCATGACGAAATAGCCCCCCGTCGGGTTGGGCGTGGTGGGCACATAGACACTCAAATAATCTTGCGGCGGCAGGTGCCGGGCCACGTCGCCGCCGGGTGCGCCAGTCAGAAAGGCGATCGTCCACATGCCCTCGCGCGGCCACTGGACCAACAGCGCCTGCCGGAAGGCGTTGCCTTTTTCGGACAGCAGCGTGTCGGACACCTGCTTGACGCCCGAATAGATCGAGCGCACCACGGGGATGCGCTGCAGCAGCGCGTGCCACCACGCGATGAGCTGGTTGCCAACGTAGTTGGACGCCAGCGCCCCGATGCCCAGCACGATGGACAGCGCCAGCAGCACCCCCAGACCCGGGATGCGCGTGCCGATCCAGCGCTCCGGCTGCCAGGCGTCGGGCAGGATGTTGAGGGTCTGATCCAGCGTCGAAATCACCCAATCGAGCACCCACAGGGTGACGATGAGCGGCACCAGGACCAGCAAGCCCGCTAGCAACCAGCGGCGCAGCGCGCCGACGATGCGCCCTCGGTCAATGACAGGCACAGGACGCCCCGCACGGCGTGGAAGACGCACCCCCCTCGGACGCCGCCGCCGCACCAGAGGCGGCCGCTCCGGCCGCCGCTGCGCCCGCCTTGTCGCCCGCGCTGGCCGCCGACGCGCCACTGCCGTTGTTGCGGAAATCGGTCACGTACCAGCCGGTGCCCTTGAGCTGGAAACCGGCGGCGGTGAGCTGCTTGCGAAACGTGGGTGCCCCGCACGCCGGGCACGTGGTCAGCGGCTCGTCGGACACTTTTTGCAACACGTCCTTGGCGTGGCCACAGGACTCGCATTTGTACGCGTAGATGGGCATGGCTGCACCTGCAAGGAAGTCTCGTTGAAACCCAAAATCCGGGAAAACCCTTCATTATAGGTGGGGCGGCGCGCCCGGGATTTCAAGCCCGCCGTCACCACAGCCGCAGGCGCAGCCACCACTGCATGGCCATGAGGCCGGCCACGAAGCCAAACAGCACGTAGATCACCATCATCAGCAGCCGCTGCGTGCGGCGCTGCTCCTGCACCAAGCGGTCGATCTCGTGCCGCAAGTCGGTGGGGCGCTGGCGCAAATAATCGTGCAGCAGACGCGGCAGCTCGGGGATCAGCTTCGCGTAGTGCGGGGCCTCGGCCTTGAGCTGGTTCCAGAACTTCTTCGGCCCCACCTGCTCCAGCATCCAGCGCTCCAGGAAGGGCTTGGCCGTGCTCCAGAGGTCCAGATCGGGATCGAGCTCGCGCCCCAGCCCCTCGATGTTGAGCAGCGTCTTTTGCAGCAACACCAGCTGCGGCTGGATCTCGACGTTGAAGCGGCGCGAGGTCTGAAACAGGCGCATGAGCACCAGGCCGAGGGAGATCTCTTTGAGCGGGCGATCGAAATACGGCTCGCACACGGCGCGGATCGCGGCCTCGAGTTCGTCCACGCGCGTGTCCGCCGGCACCCAGCCCGACTCGATGTGCAGCTCGGCCACGCGCTTGTAGTCGCGCCGAAAAAACGCGGTGAAGTTTTGCGCCAGATATTCCTTATCGAACTGGGTGAGGGTGCCAACGATGCCGAAGTCGAGCGAGATGTAGCGCCCAAACGTCTCCGGGGCGATCGAGACCTGGATGTTGCCCGGGTGCATGTCGGCATGAAAAAACCCGTCGCGAAACACCTGGGTGAAGAAGATGGTCACGCCGTCGCGCGCGAGCTGCCGGATGTCCACGCCCGCCTCGCGCAAACGCTGCACCTGGCTGATGGGCACACCGTGCATGCGCTCCATCACCAGCACCTCGGGGCGACAGTAGTCCCAGTACATCTCGGGGATGAGCACCAGGTTCAGCCCCGCCATGTTGCGCCGCAGCTGGGCCGCGTTGGACGCCT
Organism: Hydrogenophaga sp.; assembly: GCA_020723845.1. Lineage (GTDB taxonomy): Bacteria > Pseudomonadota > Gammaproteobacteria > Burkholderiales > Burkholderiaceae_C > Tepidimonas. The sequence continues at coordinate 13,465 of DYIC01000026.1, read as the reverse complement.
CGCGCATCAGGTCGAGCTCGTCGTGCAGGTATTTGTCGAACTCGGCCACCACCTCGCGCGGCTTGAGGCGGCGCCCGTCGCGCGATAGCCGCTCCACCCAGCGCGCCATGGTGCGCATGAGGGCGAGGTCTTTTTCGATCACGGGCAGCATGTTGGGCCGCAGCACCTTGACCGCGACCTCGCGCCCGTCGTGCAGCCGGGCGAAGTGCACCTGGGCGATGGAGGCGCTGGCCACCGGCTCGCGCTCGAAGTGCGCGAACACCGCGTGCAAGGGCTGCCCGAAGGCGCGCTCGATGGTGGCAATGGCCACCTCCGCCGGAAACGGGGGCACGCGGTCCTGCAGCCGGGCCAGCTCGTCGGCGATGTCCGGCGGCAGCAGATCGCGCCGGGTGGACAGCACCTGCCCAAATTTCACGAAGATTGGCCCCAGCCGCTCCAATGCCTCGCGCAGGCGCTGGCCGCGCGGCGCACTCAGATTGCGGCCGACCGAAATCAGCCGCCGCAGCCGCACCAACAGCGGGTGCCGAAAGCCAGAGAGCACCAGCTCGTCGAGGCCATAGCGAAAAACGACCCAGGCGATCACCCAGCTGCGCAGCCATTGCCTCATGGCGCGCCTCCGCCGCCATCGGTCTGCGCGGCACCCGCCATCCGCGCGCGCAGCGTCTGTGCACGCTCGCGCGCCGCTTGCACCGCAGGCGCCAAGCCCGTGCGCAGCAGGGCCACCGCTTGGCGGCCCACCTGCACCAGCGTATGCGCTGCCGCGTCGCCCAGCAGGCGCGAGAGATCTTCCTCCAGGTCCCAGCGCACGTTGTCCACCAGCCACGCCACCTCGGCCGCGAGCTGCACGTCGCCCTCGATGCCCACCGTCGGCTTGTCGCCACTGGCCAGCTTGCCCGCCAGCGTGAACGCGGAGGGCTCGTCCAGGGTCAGCACCAGGTCGGCCGGGGCGTCAGCGCGGGCCTGCGCCAACAAGCCGGCGGGGGTGATGTGCAGCGCCAGCGCCCCCGGTAGCACGCGCGCCAGCGCCGCGTGCGGCCAACGCAACTGGATCGTCTTGCCTGCCTGCCGACGCAGGCGCTGCATCGCCTCGGGCTCTTGCTGCAGCACGTGGTTGAGCAGCAGCACGACGCGGTTGCGCGCCTCGTCGAGCAGCCACGGTGGCGGGGAAAAAGAAATCGGGGGCATGGTCATGCCCCCGATTCTGCCGGATTGGCGATCGGGCCGTCACTGCAGGGCTTGGACCCCGGCGACCAGCCAGCCGCCGCGCCCGTTCTTGGGGCGCGTGATGTTCCACACTTCGCGGAATGGGGCGGGTCCTTCGGCCGGATTTTCCCGGATCAGGCCCGAGAACTCGACGCTGGCCATGTATTCGTCGTCGCGCTCCTCGATACCCAACAACTGGGCGTCCAGCGTCACGACCTCCGTCTGGTTGGGCACGCCGCCCGAGTGCCGCTCGCGCTCGGCGAGCTGGGCCTGGATCTGCTCGACCATCTCGTCGGTCATCATCGCGCGCAGGGCGGGGATGTCACCGCGATCCCAGGCGTCTTGCAGCTGGATGAAGTTGGCCTTGGACGCGCGGAGAAACCCTTCCGTGTCAAAGCCCGCGGGAATACCCCAAGCCTGGGGACCGTTCAGGGCCGCACCGATTCGGCTGCCCGGTTGACCGGCAGGTTCGGCCGTGCCAAAGGTGCTGTGACTGCGCTCCCACGGCCGGGCCGACGCGTCGTTGCCGACATGGGCTGGCTGGTAGCCGCGCAGCGTGACGGGTGCCACCCCCCCTGCCCCGGCGCCTTGGTGCGCCAGGGCGGAGCGGCCCGCCGCCCGACTGCGCATGACCCATGCGATCACCGCCGCCACGACCATGGCGAGCAGCAGGATGAGCAGGAACTGCGCAAACGCTTCGCCGAAGCCGAGCGCGCTGGCCAGCCAGGCCAGCCCCAGCCCCGCGGCCAGGCCACCCAGCATCGCCCCCCAGGGACGCTGCGGCTTGGCGGCAGCCCCAGCGGCCGCGCCGGCGGGGGCCGTGGGCGCCGCGGCTTGGTTCGGCGTCTGCGCCGGCGCCGGTTGGGCGGGCGCCTGCGGTGCGGCTTGGCGTTGCGTCACGTTGCTGGACTGCTTGCCCATCGATCCACCACCGCCCAAGCGCTTGGCCCAGACGTCGGCCGACGACAAGGCCATCGCCGCCACCAGCATCCACGTTCCCAGTTTCGTCACCACGGTCTCTCTCCTAGCAAGGGCCACGATCACAGGCCCGGATTCATGTCTTGATGCCCACGTGCAAGGCGACGACGCCGGCGGTCAGGTTGTGCACATCGACGTGGCCGAAGCCCGCCTCCTGCACCATCCCGCGCAACGTCTGCTGATCAGGGTGCATGCGGATCGACTCGGCCAGATAGCGATAACTGGCCTCGTCCCCCGCCACCCAACGCCCCAGCCGCGGCAGCACATGAAAGCTGTACCAGTCGTAGGCTTTTTGCAGCGGGGGCGCGACCTTCGAAAACTCGAGCACCAGCAGCTTGCCGCCGACCCTGAGTACTCGATTCATTTCGCGCAGCGCAAGTTCCTTGTGCGTCATGTTGCGCAGACCAAACGCCACCGTGACGAGGTCGAAGTGGCCATCGGGAAACGGCAGTTGCTCGGCATCGCACACCACGGTAGGCAGCGCCAGCCCATGGTCGAGCAGCCGGTCGCGCCCCTCCCGCAGCATGGATTCGTTGATGTCGGTGTGCACCACCATGCCGCCCGGTTGTACCTTGGGCGCAATGGCCAGCGCCATGTCGCCGGTGCCCCCGGCGATGTCGAGCACGCGCTGGCCAGGCTGGGGGTTGGCGACCATGACGGTGTACGCCTTCCAGCAGCGGTGCAGGCCGGCGGACATGAGGTCATTCATGAGGTCGTAGCGCGGCGCGACTGAGTCGAAGACGGCACGCACGCGCCGGGCCTTTTCGCGTTCGTCGACGGTCTGGAAACCGAAATGGGTAGAGCTCATGGCCGTATCGTAGCCGCTGCAGGGCGTGGGCGGGGCATCAATGGTGCCCGCAACCGGGCGCGGCCGCACTCGGCATGGGCGCGTCCCGGTCGAGGCCGGCTTCGGCCAGCCGGCGCTCGTAGTCGGCCCACAGCGCGTCCTGCTGCGAGCCGAGGAAGTACAGATACTCCCAGGTGAAGATGCCGCTGTCGTGCCCGTCGGAGAAGGTGGGCTGCACCGCGTAGTGGCCCACGGGCTCCAGCGCCACGATGTCGACGTGGCGCTTGCCGGTCTGCAGCACCGCCTGCCCCGGCCCGTGGCCCTGCACCTCGGCCGACGGGGAGTAAACGCGCATCAGCTCGAACGGGATGCGAAAGTGCGCGCCATCGGCAAAGCGAATTTCGAAGATGCGCGATGCGTTGTGCACGGTAATCGATTCGGGTGCGGGGGTGGTAGCGGACATGGGCGACCTCCGGTGAAGTGGGTTGGGATCGAGGCGATCACGCGAGGGGCGACGGCGCCAGCGCCCCCACGATGGCGGCATCGCAGTCGGGCAGCGCTGCCCGCACGGTGGCCAGGCGCTGGGTATCGGTCGGTCGGCGCTCGGCATCCCAGATCGGGGCGGGGAACCGACTGTCCCACTCGAAGCGGGCGATGACGTGCCAGTGCAGGTGCGGCACGACGTTGCCCAGCGATGCCAGGTTGACCTTGGTCGGCTGCAGACAGGCGCGCAACACGCGCTCGACCGCCGTCACGAGGCGCATCCCTGCCGCCTGCTGGAACGCATCGAGATCCGACCATTCGGCCACGTGGTCCGTGGCGATGACGCGGTACCACGCTGGCGCCGATGACACCTCGGCGCCGACCGCACGCACCACGCGCCAGCCTTGCCCGCGCCAGAGCAACACGCCGCCGTCTTCGCGGCACAAAGGGCAGTCCGTGGCGGACATCACGCTCACACCAGCACCCGCTCGATACCGCCGGCATTGGCGCGCGCCACATAGTCCGGCAGCCAGTTCTCACCCAAGATCTGGCGCGCGATTTCGACCACGATGTAGTCGGCCTCCAGCAGTCCGTTGCTGAGATCCTCGCCGTAGCGGCTCAGGCCCTGCAGGCAGCTCGGGCACGAGGTCAGGATCTTGGTGCGCCCGGGCGTCAGCGACGCACCGTTGCGCTCGGCCAAGGCCGCCAACTGCTGCTCGTTCTTGCGCAACTCTTGCTCTTTGCGGAAGCGCACCTGCGTCGAAATATCGGGCCGCGTGACGCCGAGCGTGCCCGACTCGCCGCAGCAGCGGTCGCTGGCCACGACGGTGTCGCCCACCAGCGCCTTGACGGTCTTCATCGGGTCTTGCTGCTTCATCGGGCTGTGGCACGGATCGTGGTAGAGGTACGCGCCCTTGCCCTCCAGTTTGACGCCCTTTTCCAGCAGGTATTCGTGGATGTCGACGATGCGGCAGCCGGGGAAGATCTTGTCGAACTGATAGCCCTGCAGCTGGTCGTAGCAGGTACCGCAGCTCACCACCACCGTCTTGATGTCCAGGTAGTTGAGCGTGTTGGCCACGCGGTGGAACAGCACCCGATTGTCGGTGATGATTTTTTCCGCCTTGTCGAACTGGCCCGAACCGCGCTGCGGATAGCCGCAGCACAGATAGCCGGGCGGCAACACCGTCTGCACACCAACGTGCCACAGCATGGCCTGCGTGGCCAGCCCCACTTGACTGAACAGCCGCTCCGAGCCGCAGCCGGGGAAGTAGAAGACCGCCTCCGCGTCGGCGCTGGTGCGCTGCGGGTCGCGGATGATGGGCACGTAGTTTTTGTCCTCGATGTCGAGCAAGGCGCGCGCCGTCTTCTTGGGCAGGTTGCCCGGCATCTTCTTGTTGATGAAGTGGATGACCTGCTCTTTGACCGGCGCGGGCCCCACCGTGGCGGGCGGTGCCGCCGTCTGCTTGCGCGCCAGGCCCTTGAGCAGATCGTGCGCCCAGCGCTGCGCGCGAAAGCCGACGTCGACCATGGCGGTGCGCATGAGCTTGATCGTCTCCGGCTGGGTGGCATTCAGGAAGGTCATCGCCAGCGCGTTACCCGGGCGGAAGGACTTGCGGCCCATCTTGCGCAGCAGATTGCGCATGTTCATCGACACGTCGCCGAAGTCGATCTTCACCGGGCAGGGCGACAAGCACTTGTGGCACACCGTGCAGTGGTCGGCCACATCCTCGAACTCCTCCCAGTGCTGGATGGAGACGCCACGGCGCGTCTGCTCCTCGTACAAAAAGGCTTCGATCAGCAGGCTGGTGGCCAGGATCTTGTTGCGCGGGCTGTACAGCAGGTTGGCGCGCGGCACGTGGGTCGAGCACACGGGCTTGCACTTGCCGCAGCGCAGGCAGTCCTTGATGCTGTCGGCAATGGCGCCGATGTCGCTTTGCTGCATGATGAGCGACTCGTACCCCATGAGGCCAAAGCTTGGCGTGTACGCCTGGCTCAGATCGGCCGGGTGCACGTCGGGGCCCAACGCACTCGCCGTGCGCAACAGCTTGCCGCGGTTGAAACGCCCGTGCGGATCGATGCGGCGCTTGTACTCGGCAAACGGGGCCAGCTCGTCGTCGCTGAGGTACTCCAGCTTGGTGATGCCGATGCCGTGCTCACCCGAGATCACGCCGTCGAGGCGGCGCGCCAGCGCCATGATGCGATCGACCGCCTCGTGCGCGGTCTGCAGCATCTCGTAGTCGTCGCTGTTGACCGGGATGTTGGTGTGCACGTTGCCGTCGCCCGCGTGCATGTGCAGCGCCACCCAGACGCGACCCTTGAGCACGCGCCGGTGGACGGCATCGCACTCGGCCAGCACGGGCGCAAACACCGCGCCCGTGAAGAGCTCGCGCAGCGGCGCGCGCAGCTGGGTTTTCCAGCTCGCGCGCAGGGTGTGGTCCTGCAGCTGCTCGAACAGCGTGCGCTCGCCCGGCGCGGCCGGCGCGTCCAGTCCGTCGTGCCAAGCCTGCCACTGCGCGCGCACGCGGCGGATGAGCGCGAGCGCCTGCTCGGTGCGCTCGGCCAGCAACTCGGCGCTGGGCATGTCGTTGGGGTCTTCGGCCTTGCCCAGCGGCAGCGCGCCACGCCCGAAGAACGCCTCCAGTTCGTCGCACAGGCGGATCTTGTTGCGCAGGCTGAGTTCGATGTTGATGCGCTCGATGCCCAGCGTGTACTCACCCATACGCTCCAGCGGGATCACCACGTCCTCGTTGATCTTGAAGGCGTTGGTGTGGCGGCTGATGGCCGCGGTGCGCTTGCGGTCGGCCCAGAATTTTTTGCGCGCCTCGGGGCTGACGGCGACGAACCCCTCACCGGCGCGGGCGTTGGCCAGACGCACCACCTCGCTGGCGGCGCGCGCCACGGCGTCCGGGTCGTCGCCCACGATGTCGCCGATGAGCACCATCTTGGGCAGCGTGCCGCGCTTACTCTTGGTGGTGTAGCCCACCGCTTTCAGGTAGCGGTCATCCAAATGTTCCAGACCCGCGAGCAGCGTGCCGGAGAGCTTTTGCTCGGCGAACAGATAGTCCTTGATCTCGACGATCGAGGGCACCGCGTCCTTGGGGTTGCCGAAAAACTCCAGGCACACGGTGCGCGTGTGCGCGGGCATGCGGTGCACCACCCAGCGCGCGCTGGTGATGATGCCGTCGCAGCCCTCTTTTTGCACGCCAGGCAGGCCGCTCAAAAACTTGTCCGTGACGTCCTTGCCCAGCCCCGCCTTGCGAAACGCCGCGCCAGGGATGTCGAGCCGCTCGGTGCGACGCAGTGTCTTGCCGTCGGGGCCGAAGTAGCGCAGCTCGAAGGACGCCACCTCGGCGTCGTGGATCTTGCCCCGGTTGTGGCCGATGCGGTGCACCTCGAGCCACTCGGCGTCGGGCGTAACCATGCGCCACGACGCCAGGTTATCCAGCGCCGTGCCCCATAGCACCGCCTTCTTGCCACCGGCGTTCATGGCGATGTTGCCGCCGATGCACGACGCCTCGGCCGAAGTGGGATCGACCGCGAACACGAAGCCCGCGCGCTCGGCGGCATCCGCCACGCGCTGGGTGACGACGCCCGCCTCGGTCCAGATGGTGGGCACGGGCGCGTCCAGCCCGGGCAAGGTCACCATCTCGACCTCGGTCATCGCCTCCAGCTTTTCGGTGTTGATGACCGCGCTCTTCCATGTCAGCGGCACCGCACCACCCGTGTAGCCCGTTCCGCCGCCGCGCGGGATGATGGTCAACCCCAGCTCGATACAGCCCTGCACCAGCCCCACGATTTCGGCCTCGGTGTCGGGGGTGAGCACGACGAACGGGTACTCGACACGCCAGTCGGTGGCGTCCGTGACGTGGCTGACGCGGCTCAGGCCATCGAACTTGATGTTGTCGCGCGCCGTGTGCCGACGCAATACCTTGACCGCGCGCTGGCGCAGTGCAGCCATGTCCTCGAACGCCTGGGCGAATGCCTGCACGGCACGGCGCGCATGGTCCAGCAGCTCGCCCACCAACACGTCGCGCTGCGGGTCGTCCTGCGGGCGGCGGCGTTTTTCGATTTCGCCCAAGCGGTGGTGCAAGGCCTCGATGAGCGCGGCGCGGCGCTTGGGGTTGGCCAGCAGATCGTCCTGCAAATACGGGTTGCGCTGCACCACCCAAATGTCGCCCAGCACCTCGTAGAGCATGCGCGCCGAGCGGCCGGTGGCGCGCTCGCGGCGCAGTTGCTCGATGATGTCCCACGCGCGTGCGCCCAACAGGCGCAGCACGATCTCGCGGTCCGAAAACGACGTGTAGTTGTACGGAATCTCGCGCAATCGCGGCGTGTCGGACTCGGCCGTGAGCAGTGCGTTCAGGGGCGTCGGTGCGTTCATGGGCAAGGAGCGGCGAGCAAGCCACGCGGCAGCGCGGCCCGCAGGATCGGCACGGCAGCCGGGGCAGGACCAACGATGTTACCGCAGCGCAACACGGCACCACTGACAGCAGGGTTGCGCCGGACGGGCCCTGCCTTCAGGGGCGCCGCGCATCGCGCCAGGCGGCCACCCCCCCAAGGACCACCACCAGCACGGCATAGGTCACCATGCGGCCATCACGCCCCAGCCACGGTAATGCCGCCGCCAGCACCGCCGACCCCGCCAGACCCAGCCACACACAGTGGCCCAACCAGCCGCGCCAAAACGGCTGCCGCGCCCGCGCGCGCCACGCCAGCGCGACGGCGAGCAGCGCCCCGACCCCCCAGGCCGGTGCCACGAGGTTGAGTAGGTGGTTGAGCAGGGCCAGAGCGTCCACGAAGGACAAAATTTTATAATCCGCAATCATGGCAGTCTGGGCGCTCGGCATCAACCACCACACCGCTCCGCTCGATGTGCGCGGGCGGTTTGCATTCGCGCTCGACCAGGTGCCGGACGCCTTGCGGCGCTTTCGCGCCGCGTTGGCCCGGCAGCCCGAGGCCACGCTGTTGTCCACCTGTAACCGCACCGAGCTGTACTGCGCCAGCGACGAACCCTTGATCGAGCCGACGGCGCGCTGGCTGGCCGAGACCGCCGGGGTGGCGCCCGAGTTGCTGCTGCAGCACGCCTACGTGCTGCGCGACGATGCCGCGGCACGCCACGCGTTTCGCGTCGCCAGCGGGCTGGACAGCATGGTGCTGGGTGAGGCGCAGATCCTGGGCCAGCTCAAAGACGCGGTGCGCGTGGCCGACGAGGTGGGCACACTGGGCACCACGCTGCATCAGCTGTTCCAACGCTCGTTCGCGGTGGCCAAGCAAGTGCGCAGCAGCACCGCCATCGGTGCCCATTCCATCAGCATGGCGGCGGCCGCGGTGCGGCTGGCCAGCCAGCTGTTCGAAGACCTGCGCGACATCCGCGTCTTGTTCGTGGGCGCGGGCGAGATGATCGAACTGACCGCCACGCACTTCGCCGCACGCCAGCCGCGCGCGATGGCGGTCGCCAACCGCACGCTGGAACGCGGCGAGAAGCTAGCGGCGCGTTTCGGCGCCGAGGCGATGCGCCTGTCGGACCTGCCCGCCCGGCTGCACGAGTTCGACGCCGTGATCAGCTGCACCGCCAGCACGCTGCCGCTGATCGGCCTGGGCATGGTCGAGAGCGCCTTGCGCCGCCGCCGCCACCGACCGATGTTCATGGTCGATCTGGCCGTGCCGCGCGACATCGAGGCCGAGGTGCGCGAGCTCGATGACGTCTACCTGTACACCGTGGACGATCTGGCTTCTGTCGTGCAGGCGGGCAAGGACAGCCGACAGGCCGCGGTGGCGCAGGCCGAAGCCATCATCGACGCCGGTGTGCAGAGCTTCATGCACTGGCTGCGCCAGCGCGACCCCAACGCCGGGGTGGTGGCGTTGATCCGTGACCTGCAGACGCAGGCCGACGCATGGCGGGCGGCCGAGATCGCACGCGCCAAACGGCTGCTGGCGCGCGGGGAATCGGTCGATGCGGCGCTCGAAGCGCTGGCGCGCGGCCTGACGCAAAAAATGCTGCACGGCGCGCTGGCCGAGCTGCACAGCGGCGACGAGGCGGCCCGGCAGCACACGGCTGAGGTGGTATCACGGCTGTTTCTGCGCGGCCGGCCCGATGCGGCGGCGCCCCACCGCGCCAGCGACGACGGACGGCCACCACGCCCATGAAGCCCTTCATCCGCGAGACGCTCGAGCGCTTGCGCCTGCGGCTGCACGAGCTCGATGCCCAACTGTCCGCGCCCGATGCGACGGCAGACATGGAGCGCTTTCGCGCGTTGACGCGCGAGCACGCCGAAACCGACGCCATCGTCCAGCCCTACCTGCGCTACCTGCAGCGAGAGGCGCAACGGCACGAGGCCGAGCAGCTCGCCACTGAAGCCGCCGCCAGCGGCGACGAGGCGCTGGCGGCCATGGCGGCGGACGAGGTGGCCGCCGCACAAGCCGAGCTCGAACGGCTCGAAGCCGAGCTGCACGCCCTGCTGCTGCCGCGCGACCGCGACGACGAGCGCAACGCCTTCGTCGAGATCCGCGCCGGCACGGGCGGCGAGGAAGCCGCGCTGTTTGCCGCGGAGCTGGCGCGCATGTACATCCGTGATGCCGAGCGGCAAGGCTGGCGCGCCGAGGTCATCAGCGAATCCCCCAGCGAGCTGGGTGGTGCCAAAGAAGTGGTGCTGCGCATCGTCGGCCCGGGTGCGTACGGGCGACTGCGCTTCGAATCAGGCGGCCACCGGGTGCAGCGGATACCGGTAACCGAGTCGCAGGGGCGTATTCACACCAGCGCCTGCACCGTGGCGGTGCTGCCCGAGCCCGACGAGGCGCAGGCGGTGCAGATCAACCCGGCGGAGCTGCGCATCGACACCTTCCGTGCCAGCGGCGCGGGCGGCCAGCACATCAACAAAACCGACTCGGCGGTGCGCATCACGCACCTGCCCACGGGCATCGTGGCCGAGTGCCAAGACGACCGCAGCCAGCACCGCAACCGGGCCAAGGCGCTGCAAGTGCTGCTGGCGCGCCTGCAAGAGCGCGAGCGGCGCGAGCGCGAAGCGCGCGAAGCCGTGACCCGCAAGGGTCTCATCGGCAGCGGCGACCGCAGCGACCGCATCCGCACCTACAACTTTCCGCAGGGCCGCGTCACCGACCACCGCATCAACCTGACCCTGTACAAGCTGCCGGCGGTGCTCGAAGGCGACTTGGACGACCTCATCCGCCCGTTGCAGCTGGCACGCGGTGCAGAGCTGATGGCCGAGCTGGAGGCGCGCGCTGGCAGCTGAGCCCATGTCCTGCCCTCCCACGCCGACACCACCGCCGCTGCATACGCGGCGTGCCGCCTTGCAGTGGGCGCGAGCGATGGGGCTGGACTGGCTCGATGCGCAATGGCTGCTGCTGCACGCCCTGGGGCGCTCGGCAAGCGAGCGAGCGTGGCTGCTGGCCCACGACGACGAACCCCTGCCGTTCGAAGCCGCGACGCGCTATGCCGACCTGTGCCAACGACGGCTCGACCGCGTCCCGCTGGCCTACCTCACGGGCGAACGCGGTTTTCACGGTTTGATACTGAAGGTCGACGCACGCGTGCTGGACCCACGCCCCGATACCGAGACGCTGGTGGAGTGGGCGCTGGCGCTGCTGCCACCCGACGGCAGCGCCCACGTCCTCGACCTGGGCACGGGCAGCGGCGCGATCGCGCTGGCCATCCAGCACGCACGGCCACGGGCCGCCGTCTGGGGGCTGGATGCGAGCGCCGACGCCCTGGCCGTGGCGGCTGCCAACGGTCAAACCCTGCGCCTGCCGGTGCGCTGGCTGCAAGGCCACTGGTGGGGCGGCTGGCGCACCTGGCCGACCGACGCCCACACCCGCGACACGGCATTCCCACCATGGCCGCCGCGCTTCGACCTCGTCGTGGCCAACCCGCCGTACCTGCGCGCCGATGACCCCCATCTGGCAGCTCTGCGCCACGAACCGCGCGACGCCCTGGTCGCGGGCGCCGACGGACTGCGCGACCTGCGGGCCATCGTGGCGGGCGCCCCGGCCCACCTGACACCCGGCGGCTGGCTGCTGCTCGAGCACGGCTGGGACCAGGCCGACGCGGTGGCCGACCTGCTGCGCGCGCGCGGCTTCTTCGACATCGACCACCGGCGCGACCTGGGCGGACACCGGCGCTGCACCGGCGGGCGCTGGGGTGGTGAACCCAGCGGCGCTGCGGCCATCGACGGCACTGGCGCCACGCCGCGCGCCGACGGGCGATAATCGGCGCATCGAGGCTTTCATCGACAGACCACCCATGAGCGACGTCCAGCAACGCATCGACCAATTGGTCAAAAACCACGACATCGTGCTGTTCATGAAGGGCACGGCCAGCTTCCCGATGTGTGGCTTCTCTGGCCGCGCGGTGCAGATCCTCAAGGCCTGCGGCGTGGACCCGAAAGACGTGGTCACCGTCAACGTGCTGGAAGATCCCGAGATTCGCCAGGGCATCAAGGAGTACAGCAACTGGCCGACGATCCCGCAGCTGTACGTACGGGGTGAGTTCATCGGCGGCTCCGACATCATGATGGAGATGTACGAATCCGGAGAACTGCAGCGGCTGCTGGCGACTCCAACCGCATAAGACCGGGCCTGCGGGGCCGACGCGCCATCCGGATTCTCCCGAGTTGTTCGCGTGGCACGAAACATGCTTCAATGACCGCAGGACTGGTCGTCGAAGGAGAGCGTGCCATGGAAACCACCCATCCCCTCCCCGCCACGGTAGCGCCGCGCAGCCTGCCCATCGCGCGCGTGCGCGACGTCTTCAGCCCCGAGGACGTCGAGCAGCGGCTGCGCCGCCTCAAAGCGCAGGGCAACGAGCGCGAGCAAGCCACGTTGTGCCAAACCTACGAGCGCATGCTCGAGCGCGGACCGCAGCGCTTTGCGGTCAAACCCTCGGGCGTGCCGGATGTGGAGCCGCTGTACGAGCAGCTGCCCAACTTCCGCGAGGTGCTCGATGATGTGCGGCGGCACATCGCGCTGGCGCAAGAAAGCAGCGACAGCCTCGAAATCACGCCGCTGCTGCTGCTCGGACCGCCGGGTGTGGGCAAAACGCATTTTGCGCACCAGCTCGCCGAGCTGCTGGCCACCACGATGACGCTGGTGCCGATGAGCTCGATGACCGCGGGCTGGCTGCTGTCGGGCTCGTCGTCGCAATGGAAAGGCGCCAAGCCGGGCAAAGTGTTCGAGGCGTTGGTGGAGGGCAACTATGCCAACCCGGTCATCGTGGTCGACGAAATCGACAAGGCCAGCGACGCGCAGTACGACCCGCTGGGGGCGTTGTACAGCCTGCTGGAGCCCCAGACCGCGCAGCGCTTCGTCGACGAATTTGCCGAGGTGCCGATCGACGCCAGCCAGGTGATCTGGATCACCACCGCCAACGACGAGCGCGCGATTCCCGACCCGATCCTCAACCGCATGAACGTGTTCGAGATCGCGCCCCCCACGCGGGACGAGGCGCGGCGCATCGCGCGCCAGCTCTACCAGCGCTTGCGCGCCGCGCACGACTGGGGACGGCTGTTCGACGAGGAGCCCGGTGACGACGTGCTCGATCAATTGGCGGGCATGGCGCCGCGCGAGATGCGCCGGGCGCTCATGACCGGCTTTGGCAACGCACGGCTGGACCGGCGCGACCGCATCGAGACGCGGGACCTGCCCGCGGCTGCCGGCGGACGCGCGCGCATCGGCTTCCTGCAGTGAGGGCCGGGGACGAGGTCAGAACCACCAGCGAAACAGGTGCTCCACCCCCTGCCACAGCGTGACCAGGTAGGCGATCGCCCCCGCCCCGATGGCCCCGGACACCAGCAAGGCCAGCCCGTCGCGGAACATCCAGCCCAGGCTCAGCGCGATCAGGCTGAGGCTGGGCAGTACGTTGCCGAACGGCAGCGGCAGGAAGATGATGCCTGCCATCAGCGCGATCCACAGGCCCCACCACAGACGCAGGCGTGGGTGGACGAGGGCGGGCCAGCGCGGACGCATCCAGCGCGCGGCGGTTTCGTAGGTCATGGCCAGCAG
>DYIC01000025.1 GCA_020723845.1 Hydrogenophaga sp. | reverse complement strand
GCCGCAGGTTGACCGCGATCAATTCCGCGATCGAGGGCTCATCCTCGACCACCAGCACCCGGGGCAGTTTTCTCATCGCAGGGCCGACTCCACCGTTTCGACCGGCGCGTGCCGCACGTCCAGCCCGCGCACGATGTAGATGATCTGCTCACCAATGTTTTTGGCATGGTCGCCGATGCGCTCGATCGCCTTGGCCACGAACACCAGATCGAGACTGGCCGAGATGGTGCGCGGATCCTCCATCATGAAGGTCACCAGCTTGCGCAGAAATCCATTGAACTCCACGTCGATGCGGTCGTCCTCGCGCATGATGGCCACGGCCTCCTCGACGTCGAGGCGCGCCAGGGCATCGAGCGCGCGCCGCATCAGCGCGGCCGCGAGTTCACCGGCCAGGCGCAGCTCGCTGACTGGCAGTCGGCGCCCGTGACCGCTGTGGACGATCGATGTCGCCATGCGCGCGATGCGAGCGGCCTCATCACCGGCGCGCTCCAGATTGCCCAGGGTTTTGGAAATACCGATCAAAAAACGCAGGTCGCGCGCGGTGGGCTGGCGCCGCGCGATCGTCGTGGACAGATCGGCGTCCACCCCCAGTTCGATGCGGTTGATCTCGTTTTCGACGTCGAGCACTTTGTCCGCCAGCTCGGCATCCTCTTCGAGCATGGCCTGCACGGCCCATTGGATCTGGCGCTCGACCATGCCACCCATCTCCAGCACGCGGGTGGAGATGGAGTTGAGCTCGGCGTCGAACTGGCTCGAAATGTGTTTGTCCATGGTCTTTCCTCCAGGGGGAAGCAACGGGTCAGCCAAAGCGCCCGGTGATGTAGTCCTCGGTCTCTTGCCGCTTCGGGCGGGTGAAGATGTTGTCGGTGGCGTCGTACTCGATCAAATCGCCCAGATACATGTAGGCGGTGTAGTCGGACACGCGCGCAGCTTGCTGCATGTTGTGAGTGACGATGACGATGGTGAAGCGCTCCTTGAGCTCGATGAGCAGCTCCTCGATCTTGGCGGTGGAGATCGGATCCAGCGCTGAGCAGGGTTCGTCGAGCAGCAGCACGTCAGGCTCCAATGCGATCGCACGCGCGATCACCAGCCGTTGCTGCTGACCACCGGACAAGCTCAGCCCGTTGGCATCCAGGCGGTCCTTCACCTCGTCCCACAAAGCGGCGCCGCGCAAGGATTTCTCCACCACCTCGTCGATGTAGGCCTTGTTTTTGACGCCCATGAGGCGCAGGCCGTAGGCGACGTTTTCGTAGATCGATTTCGGAAACGGATTGGGCTTTTGAAACACCATGCCGATGCGCCGCCGCAGCTGCGCGACGTTGACGCTGCGGTCGTAAATGTTCACGCCCTCGTGCAGGATTTCACCCGTGATGCGGCAGTTGTCCACCAAATCGTTCATGCGGTTGAAGCAGCGCAGCAGTGTCGATTTGCCGCAACCACTGGGGCCGATGAAGGCCACCACCTTTCCCTTTGGGATCCCCATGTGGATGCTGTGCAGCGCATGCTTGTCGCCATACCAGAGGTTGAGGTCGCGCACCTCCAGCGCCTTGGGCAGGCTATCGAGCGGTGGGGCGTTGTGGAACGTGGCGTGGCTCTGCACGAAGGTGGTCTTTTCGGCGGACGGGGTCATGGTCTTGGCCATCGAAGAAGGGATTCGGTTGGGGTTCGGTGGAGGGTTACACGCTCTCCAGGCCGCGGTATTTCTCGCGCAGGTGGTTGCGCAACTTGATCGCCGCCAGATTGAGCACCATGATCAGAATCACGAGTAGCAGCGCGGTGGCGTACACCAGGGGGCGTGCGGCCTCGACGTTGGGGCTTTGGAAGCCCACATCGTAGATATGAAAGCCCAAGTGCATGAATTTACGATCGAGGTGAATGAACGGCGGATAGCCGTCGATGGGCAGCGCTGGGGCCAGTTTGACCACGCCGACCAGCATGAGCGGGGCAACCTCCCCGGCAGCGCGCGCGACAGCCAGGATCAGCCCGGTCATCATGGCGGGACTGGCCATCGGCAGCACGGTGCGCAGCAGCGTTTCAGCTTTGGTGGCGCCCAGCGCCAGGCTGCCTTCGCGCACCGAACGCGGCACGCGCGCCAGCCCCTCTTCGGTGGCGACGATGACCACTGGCAACGTCAGAATGGCCAACGTCAGCGACGCCCATAACAGCCCGGGCGTGCCAAAGGTGGGCGCAGGCAGCGCTTCGGGGTAGAACAGGCGGTCGATGCTGCCCCCCAGCACGTAAACGAAAAAGCCCAGGCCGAAGACGCCATACACGATCGAGGGCACGCCCGCCAGATTGTTGACCGAAATGCGGATGATGCGGATCAACGGCCCCTGTTTGGCATACTCGCGCATATAGACGGCGGCCATGATGCCAAACGGCGTCACGATGACCGACATCACCAGCACCATCGCCACCGTGCCGAAGATGGCAGGAAAAATCCCCCCTTCGGTGTTGGCTTCCCGCGGGTCGTCGGTCAGAAATTCCAAAAACTTGCGCGCGTAGTGGCCGATCTTTTGTCCCACGTTCATCGCGTTGGCCTGATAGACGTCGGCCACTTTGGCGAGCGGCACGTCGACCAACTGTCCGTCGGCGATTTCGGCCACCAGCACATCGCGCGCAATGTCGGCGCGCAGGCGCTGCAGCGCCTCCTGCAGCTGGCCAAACTGGGCTTGCAGGGCCTCGCGTTGCCGCTCGATGTCGGCTTTGGCCGCGTCGTCGAGTTTGCCTTGCAACTGCAGTTTGCGCTCGCGCAAGCGCAGCTGCTCCAGACGGTAGTTCACGTCGCCGATGTCATATTTTTCGATGCGTAGGATGTCGCGAAAAAGCGTTTGAGCGCGCGCGACGCGGGCCTGCAACTCGGGCCAGGCTTGCGGGCCTTCTGCCACGATGCGGTCGCCCTCCTTGACTGCCTTGAGGTGCCCGTAGAAGTTACCCCACTCGTGACGTTCGACCGTCAGAATGTCGGAGGGGTAGCGGAACTCGCCCAGCAACGGCAGCGGAAACCAGCGGAAATCCTGCCCCGTCACGTCGCGGTTGCCCAATTTGATCAGGGCGCGCTCGACGAACGGCTCGGTCGAGTCGATCTTGAAGCCCGCCTCTTGCAGACGGCGCACCGACACCTCTTCGCGGTCGCGCAGTTCACCGATCACGCGCACGGTTTGCTCACCGTCGCGAAACGTGGTCTCGAGTACGGCCTTGGGCCAGAAGTGGGTCAGACCCCGGGCGGCCGTCATCCAGAGTACGAAAAACACGGCCAACACCGATAGGGCCACGGCACCCGCGGTCATCCAAATCCACGGCGAGCCGGTCTTGATCCAATCTTTCATCATGCAGTCTCGTCTAGGTTTTGTCCGCGTGGCGGCGCTCAGATGGTCTGGTACCGCTCGCGCAGGCGTTGCCGCACCAGCTCGGCCAGGGTATTGACCACGAAGGTGAAGCCGAACAACACCAGCGCCGAGAGGAACAGCAGGCGGTAGTGCGTCTCGCCCACTCCCGCTTCGGGCATCTCGACCCCGATGTTGGCCGACAGGGTGCGGAAGCCGGTGAAGATGCTGAAATCCATCACCGCTGTGTTGCCGGTGGCCATCAGTACGATCATCGTCTCACCGACCGCACGGCCCAGGCCGATCATGATGGCCGAGAAAATCCCAGGGCTTGCCGTCAACAACACCACACGGGTAAGCGTCTGCCATGGCGTCGCACCCAGGGCCAGCGAGCCGGTCGTCAGGTGTTTGGGCACCGAGAAGACCGCGTCCTCGGCGATGGAGAAGATCGTTGGCGTGACCGCAAAGCCCATGGCGATACCCACCACCAACGAGTTGCGCTGCTCGAACTTGATGCCCGCCACGTTGCTGAGCCAGTTGGGCATGTCGCCGCCGAACAGAGCGGCCTCGATCGGGTGCCCGAGGGCTAGACACAGCCAGATCTGAACGATCAGCACCGGAATGAGCAGCGCAGCCTCCCACCCGGGAGGCACACGCAATCGCACGCTCTCGGGTAACAAATGAAACAACCAGGCCGCCAAAAAGAACACCAACGGGAATGTCAAGATGGTCAGCAACACTCCAGCCAGATTGTTCTCGACGAATGGTGCCAGCCACAAGCCCGCCAAGAAGCCGAGAACCACCGTGGGTAGTGCCTCCATCACTTCGATGGTGGGCTTGACGGTGCCACGCACGCGCGGCGACATGAAGTACGCCGTGTAGATGGCGCCCAGCAGGGCCAGCGGTACGGCGACGATCATCGCGTAAAACGCCGCCTTGATGGTGCCAAAGGTGAGCGGCGCCAGACTGAACTTGGGCTCGAAATCCGCGTTTGCCGCCGACGACTGCCAGACGTACGCCGGCTCTTCGTAACTCTCGTACCAGACCTTCTGCCAGGTGGCGTATAAAGACACTTCCGGATAGTCGTTCTCGACGTGCGCGACGTGCAGCCGTCCCTGAGCGTCTTGCGCCATGTAGGCGTTGCCACGCGGGGGGTAGCCCAAGTGCACGATCGGCGCATCCGAGAGCTTGTGCTGGAACAGCAACCGCTTGGAAGTAGCGAAATAGCTGCCGAGGTGGCCCTGCGCATCGCCTGCCATGAAGCCCTTGCGGTGATATTCAGGCTCCAACACCTGGACGGCTGCAGGCATCGGCTTGAAATCGCGAATGTGCGTGAGCTTGAAGCGCGTGCCCTCCTCGCGCACCGGAAACCATTGCGACAGGTTGCCGCGGTCGGTGCCGACGATGATGGAAAAACCGCCTGACAACATGGTCAGCGCTGTCACACGCTCGCCAGCCGGAGCCAGCTCGACTTTCTCCAGCAACTGCGGATTGGATTTGTCCGAAATGTCGTAGCGCCATAATTCGCGCTCGCCCGACAGCACGAACATCTCGCGCTGCTTGAATTCGATCAGGATGTCGCGCACCTGGGGCGGCGCGGGATCGATCTGGGCACTCCGGGCGTCCACGGTTTCCGCACCCGTGATGGGGTTGCGCTCGACCGCGATGCCACTGACCCACAGACGGTTGTCCTCGGTCAGCGCCGCCAGCGTCGTGCCGTCCATGCTCGTCTGCACCGCCAGGCGCTGCAGAGCGCGGCCTTCGGGGTCCACCTTGACCGGGGCCTCACCCGCCGGATAGTCGACCATGGGCTCGATGACGCGGCGCGCCTCGGCGTCGAAACTCGTCTTGAACCCGACCTTGGCGACCACCGCCGTGCCGTCACTCAGACCCAGCGCCACGGTGCTGGCCGCGCGGTCGGCGGCGGCGCGCGAGCGGACTTGCGCGCCCTGCGGCATGTTCAGCGCGAGTTGGGCCAACGGTTTGCCGGAAAAAAACTCGGCGAACACCACCTGGCCATCCCCCTGCACGCGCACCAAAGCCTCCAGACGCTCGTCGGCCTGCAGCAACACGCTGGGCTGCTCGCTCTCTCCGGGCACGGCGTATGACGTGGCCTGGTCGACGGTGGGCGGCAGGAACAAGGGAATGACGACGCTGGCCAAGTAGAAAAAAATGGCGCTGATGGCGACGATCACGCCCAAGCCACCCGCAGTCATGAACCGCTTGAACCAGCGGTCCGACCACAGGCGGCGCCCCATCGCGCGATCGAGGCTTTCGACCGTCAGGCTACGCGGGGCCGGTGGTGCAGAAGGATGAGCATTCATGAAGGGTTACGACTCACGTCAGCGGTAACAGCAGGCAGACACGCGGGGGCGGACGGCTCGCGCCACCCGCCCCCTGGCCACCCAATGAAGATCACTTGCCCGCACGCAGTGCGCGGAAACGCTCCATGCGTTGCGTGGGCTTGCCCTTGGCGAAAGACTCCTTGTCCATCACCCACACGACCGTGGCCCCGTTGGGGCCTGCGCCGATGTCGGTGTAGGCGTACGGAACCTCGCCAAAAGCGGCAAACTCCATGAGCGCCTTCAGGTTGTCGAACACATAGTAGCGACCGCCCTTGAAGACTTCCCCGTAAAAGTTGGGGGCAGACGCCAGTTTACCGTCATAAATCTGTTCGGCGACGCTGGGCTGCCCCGACTTGACGTCGTCGTTGGTGATGCCGAACACCACGGTCTGTCCGGTGGGGCCCGCACCGATGCGCGTGCGCGTCAACGCCGCTTCGCCATGCGCCAGATAATCCTGGTACAGCTTGAAGCTGCCAAAGGCGTAGTAGCGCCCATCTTCGGGCTGCACGACATAAAACTCGCTGGCCTGGGCCTGCACGGCGGGTGCGGCTGCCGTGGTGGGCTTGGCTTCGGCCTTCGCGGCGTCCGCTTTGGGCGCTTCGGCCTTGGGGGGCTGTGCGGGCTGCGAAGCGCAGCCCGCCAGCAGGGCGGCACACAGGGCCGCGCCAGTCAGATAGCGGGTGGACATGGCAGGCGGCTCCGATTTACTTCATCAAGTCGTCGAGCGCCTTCTTGGCGAGGGTGGCCGGCAGCGGCACGAAGCCGTCCTTGACGACCACGTTTTGCCCCTGCTGCGACAACACCATCTTGAAGAACTCGCGCTCCAGCGGCGGCAACGGCTGGTTGGGCTTCTTGTTGACGTACACGTGCAAGATGCGCGCCAGCGGGTAGCTGCCGTCGGTGGCGTGCTTGGGGTCGGCCTCGACGAAGGGATCACCCTTCTTCTTGGACAGCGGCAGCGCGCGCACGCCCGAGGTCTTGTAGCCGATGCCAGAGTAGCCGATGGCGTTGATCTGAGTGGCCACCGATTGCACCACCGAGGCAGAGCCGGGTTGCTCGGCGACGTTGCGCTTGAAGTCCCCCTTGCACAGCGCCACGTCCTTGAAGTAACCGTACGTCCCCGACACCGAGTTGCGGCTGTAGAGCGCCATGTCGCGGTTGGCCCACTCGCCCGTCAGGCCCACTTGACCCCACTTGGTGATGTCGCTGGGGAAGCCGCACTTGCGCGTGCTGGAGAAGATCGCATCGACCTCCTGGATGCTCAGCCCCTTGATCGGGTTGTCTTTGTGCACGTAGACCGCCAGCGCGTCGATGGCCACCGGTACCGGCGTCGGCTTGTAGCCGTGCTTCTTCTCGAAGCCCTCCACCTCCTTGGCGGTCATGAGACGGCTCATGGGGCCAAAGTTGGACGTGCCTTCGGTCAGCGCGGGCGGCGCGGTGCTCGAACCTGCTCCCTGAATCTGGATGTTGACGTTGGGGTACAGGCGCCTGAACTCTTCGGCCCACAACGTCATCAGGTTGTTGAGCGTGTCCGACCCGATGCTGGTGAAGTTACCCGACACACCCGCCGCTTTTTCGTATTTCGGCAGCGCCGGATCGACCTGCACTGCTTGCGCCGCGACTTGCTGCGCCGCAAAGCCCATCGTCACTACGCCCATCAGGGCGACAAGCTTTTTCAGTCTCATGAAGACACTCCGTGAATTGGGTCCACAACCGGCCGCCGGTTGACGACCGCAACGGCAAGCGTAGCCGTCGATTGTGACGGTATCGTGACACTCCATCGTGACGGTATCGGCGACGGGGCTGGCCCCCGACGGCGTACCGTAGGGCGCGCCTGTGCGGACCTCGCGGTCTGGTATGCTGGTTGCATTCGCGCATCTGCCCCTCGCCCACGCATGCAAGACGGAACCCTGCTGGCCGCCCTGGACCTTGGATCCAATAGCTTTCGCCTGGAGATTGGCCGCTACCAGAGCGGCCACATCGAACGGGTCGAGTACCTCAAGGAGACGGTGCGTCTTGGGGCCGACTTGGACGAAAACCACACCCTCAGCCTGGTGGCGATGGAGCGAGGATGGGCATGCCTGGCCCGCTTTGCCGAGCGACTGCGCACGTTCGATCGCCGACAGGTTCGGGCCGTGGCCACGCAAACCCTGCGGGAAGCCCGCAACCGTGACGACTTTTTGGTCCGCGCCCAAGCCATTCTGGGGTTTCCGATCGACGTCATCGCCGGGCACGAAGAGGCGCGCCTGATCTACCAGGGCGTGACCCACTTGCTGCCGCACTCGGACGAGCGGCGCCTGGTGGTCGACATCGGCGGTCGTTCGACCGAGGTCATTTTGGGCCAGGGCTACCGCCCGCAACGCATGGAGTCGTACGGCTTGGGCAGCGTGGCGTGGTCGAACCGGTATTTCCCTGGGGGACGTGTCAGCGAGGGAGCGCTGCGGCGGGCGGTCATCGCCGCCCAAGCGGTGCTGGATGAGGTACTCGAGGTGTTCGTGCCCGGCAGCTGGGATGCGGTTTACGCCTCCTCCGGTACGGCCGGGGCGCTGGCCGACATGCTGGGGCTGGCCGGGTTTCCACCCGGCCTCATCACGCGCGAGGGCATCGATTGGGTGGCCGAGCGGCTGGTGCGCGCAGGCCACGTGGATGCGGTGCGCTTGGAGGGGCTCAAGGATGATCGCCGCCCCGTGCTGGCGGGCGGGCTCAGCGTCATGCTGGCGCTGTTCGACTTGTTTGGCTGGACGGTCGTCCATCGGGCTCAGGGGGCGCTGCGCCAAGGAGCGCTGGTCGATTTGATCGACCGCGCCTCGCTCGAGACCGACGTGCGCGAACGTACGGTACGCTGGTTGGCGCAAAAGTTTCAGACCGACGCCGCGCAGGCCGAGCGGGTGCGCAGCGTCGCGGTGCGCCTGTTCGAGCAGGTGGCCAGGCCAGACCCGAACAACGGGCGCTTTTCCCAGAAGCTGGCCTGGGCGGCGCGGCTGCACGAGATCGGCGCGCACATCTCGCACACGGACGCGCACAAACACGGCGCCTACATCCTGGATCATGTGGACGCGGCGGGCTTTTCGCTGCCCGAGTTACACCGGCTGAGTCTGCTGGTGCTGGGCCAGCGCGGCAAACTGCGCAAAGTAGAAACCATGCTGGAGGACGAGTTGTTCGTCAAACAGCTGCTGTGTCTGCGGCTGGCGGTGCTGCTGTGCCACGCCCGTCGGGATCCGGACGTCGCCACCGTGCAGCTGAAGCAGACGTCGACACGCCAGTTTCGGCTGACCACTGGCCCCGGTTGGGCGCGCCAGTACCCGCAATCGGCGTGGTTGTTGCAAGAGGAAGCCGAGGCTTGGTCACGCACGCCGTGGCGTCTGGTGGTCGATCTGGGCTGAGGGCCGGCACCGGTGGCGCTGGCTACAGCAGTTCCGGCGTCTGCACGCACAGCACGATGGTCTGCCAGTCTTGATGGCGCTCGCGCCGGCGCAGCCACCAGACCGACCCTTTGCGAATCGAACACTCACCCGACTCGATGCCCAGCAGCTGGGCCACCACCCGGCCCAGCGTCGGCTGGTGTCCCACCACCAGCGAAGGGTGGCGCGCATCGGGCCACTGCACCACGTCCAGCAGCGCCTGTGGCGACCCGTCGGGGCCCAGCTCGGGCCGCACGCGGTAGCGGCGCCCCAGGGCCAGCACGGTCTGCTCGGTGCGCACCGCGGGGCTGGACCAGATGCGGGTACCCTCAGGCAACTGGCGGTCCAGCCACGCGGCCATGCGTGCGGCCTGTTTTTCCCCGCGCGGGGTCAGGCGCCGCGACAGGTCGTCGCCGCCGCCCTCGTCGGTTTCGTCCAGGTCCTCGGCCTCGGCGTGTCGCCACAAAATCAAGTCCATCGCCATCACCCTTTCGTGCCGTAACGCCCCATCAGCGTGGACTGCGCGGACAGCAGGCCGCTGCCGCGCGCCGAGCGGCCCGCCGCGGCCGCCGCCTTGACATACTGCCCATCGGGCTGCAACAACCAGGCGTCGCGCTGGTCGCTCAGGTACAGGTGCAAACACTCATCCATGATGCGCGCCCGTAGCTGGGGATCGGTGACGGGCCAGGCCAGCTCTACCCGCCGCAGCATGTTGCGGTTCATCCAGTCGGCGCTCGACAGCCACAGCTCCTCGGTCTCGCCGTAGCGGAAATAAAACACCCGCGAATGTTCGAGAAAACGGCCGATGACGGAACGAATGCGCACGTGGTCGGTGTAGCCGGGCACGCCCGCCGGGAGGATGCAGGCGCCGCGCACGATGGCGTCGATCTGCACCCCTGCCTGCGACGCTGCCACCAGCGCACGCGCCAACGGCTCGTCCGTCAGCGCGTTCATTTTGAGCGTGATCTGGGCGGGCTGCCCCGCCTTGGCGGCCGCGATCGCGGCATCGATGCGCTCGAGCAGGCCTTTTTGCAACTGGAACGGCGCCATCAACACCTTGTGCAGCCGTGGCAGCCGGTTCTGGCTGGCGAGATGCCTAAAAATGTGGTCGATATCGACTGTCAGGGCCTCATCGGCCGTCAGGTAGCTCAGATCGGTGTAGAGCTTGGCCGTACCGGGGTTGTAGTTGCCCGTGGAGACGTGCGCGTAGCGCACCAGCCGCCCGTCCTCGCGGCGCGTGACGAGCAGCATTTTGGCGTGGGTCTTGAGGCCCACGATGCCATAGACCACTTGCGCCCCGACCGATTCGAGTCGTTCGGCGTGATTGATGTTGGCTTCCTCGTCGAAACGGGCCTTGAGTTCCACCACGGCGGTCACTTCTTTGCCGCGGCGCACCGCTTCGCGCAACAGCTCGGTCATCTCGCCACGGGAGCCGGTGCGGTAGATGGTTTGCTTGATGGCCAGCACCTGTGGGTCCTCGACCGCCTCGCGCAAAAACGCCAGCACCGCGTCGAAACTCTCGTAGGGCTGGTGGATGAGCACATCACCGCGCTTGAGCCGCTCGAAAAACGATTGCCCCGGCGTGAGCGCCACCGGCCAACCGGGCGTGAAACGCTCGAAACGCAGCGCCGGTGCGTCGATCAGGTCCACCAATTGGTTGAGCCGCACCAGGTTGACGGGGCCGGGCACGCGATAGAGGCTCTCGGGTGGCAAATTGAACTGTTCGAGCAAAAAGTTGGCCAAAAAGTCCGAACAGCCCGCCGACACCTCCAGCCGCAGCGCCTGACCATAGTGGCGCTGCTGCAGCCCCAGCCGCAGCGCGGTGCGCAGGTTTTTCACCTCTTCCTCGTCCAACGCCAGGTCCGAGTGGCGCGTGACGCGAAATTGCGAAAACTCCAGCACCGTGCGACCGGGGAACAAATCCGGCAGGTGTGCACGGATGATGCTGGAGACGGACACGAAGTGCAGTTGCTTGGAACCCTTGACCGCTGGCATCTGTACGAAGCGCTTGAGCGCGCGCGGCACCTTGACGATAGCGATTTCGTTTTCGCGCCCGAACGCGTCGCGTCCCCCGAGCCGAACGATGAAGTTGAGCGACTTGTTGGCTACC
The DNA here is from genome assembly GCA_020723845.1 of Hydrogenophaga sp. GTDB lineage: Bacteria > Pseudomonadota > Gammaproteobacteria > Burkholderiales > Burkholderiaceae_C > Tepidimonas. Next base: position 19,330 of record DYIC01000025.1, on the reverse strand, counting down.
TGCGGAAACGGGTGCGAAGGGTCGAGCCCGACGGGCAACAACAGCGGCTGCACTTCGTTGACAAAATACTCGCGCACCCAACGGCGCTGGCGCGGGTTGCGCTCACCGTGTGCGATGATGCGGATACCACGTTTTTCCAGGGCGGGCAGGACTTCGTCGTTGTAGATGGCGTATTGACGCTCGACCAGCGCATGCACGCGCTCGGTCAATGCCCGGTAGGTCTCGACAGTCGCGGGGCCGCGCTGTTCGTTGGTCAGGCGCGCGGTGTGGTGCGGGGCGAAGCGGACCTCGAAAAATTCGTCCAGGTTGGACGAGACGATGGCCAGGTAGCGCAGCCGCTCCAGCAGCGGCACGTCGGCACGGCAGGCCCAGTCGAGCACGCGCTCGTTGAAGGCCAGAATGCTTTGGTCGCGGTCGAGAAAAGCGTGACGGGGGTGTGAGGGGTGGACTGCCTGGGTCATGGTCATCGCCGCCGGCGAGGCCGGCCGGTCATAGGAAGGGCGGTGTGCCATCGCCTGCGATTATTGCCGCTTCGGCGTCCCGCCACGTGACGAAACGATGACAACCGGATTTATCCGGGGAACACACCAGCGCGTGTCGGGGTGTCCGCCGGTTCCAGCAGGCGACCATGCGCCCAATGGATGATTTCCAACCGCCCGTCGCTGTGCTCCACCAAGGCGCTCAGGCTTTCCACCCAATCACCGTCGTTGCAATACAACACCCCATCGATCGTACGCATCTCGGGGCGGTGAATGTGCCCGCAGACCACCCCGTCGAGCCCGCGCCGACGCGTTTCGGCGGCCAGCGCCTCCTCGTATCGGGTGATGAAGCCCACCGCCGACTTGACCCGGTGCTTGAGGTACTGCGACAGCGACCAATACGGCAACCCGAGCCGCGCGCGTAAAGAGTTGAGGTGCCGGTTGAGCCGCAGCGCCAGTTCGTACGCCGTATCACCCAGATACGCCAGCCATTTGGCATACTGAATCACGCCATCGTAGAGATCACCGTGCGTCACCCACAAGCGGCGTCCGTCGGCGGTCACGTGCACCGCCTCGTCCACCACCTCTACCCCGCCGAACTGGTGGCCCACGAAGTGACGCACGAATTCGTCGTGGTTGCCCGGCACGAACACCACGCGACAGCCCTTGCGCGCACGGCGCAGGATTTTCTGCACCACATCGTTGTGGCTTTGCGGCCAGTACCAGCGCCGCCGCAGTTGCCAGCCGTCGATGATGTCGCCCACCAAGTACAGGCGATCACTGGGATGGGCCTTGAGAAATGCCAGCAACGCCTTGGCCTGGCAGCCGGGCGTGCCCAAGTGCACATCCGAGATGAATACGGTGCGCAACCGCTGGCGCCGCACCCCCAAGGGCTCGCCGTCGTCGTCGTCCTCGACCAACGGCTCCACACAGCGCGCCGCCATCTTGGGCGTCCAAGCCCCAGCGGCCGCCGCCGGGGCCGTCGTGACGCTCGACCACCCGCTGCGCAACATCACGACCCCAGCAAGTGGCGCCGATAGCGGGCCGGCATGTCGCCCAGCCGCATCATCATCGGCAGATCGGCCGTGTTGAAGTCCGGATCCCACGCGGGGGGGCCGAGCACCTTGGCACCCAATCGCAGATAGCCTTTGACCAGCGCGGGCGGCTCGACCGGAAGGCCATCGTCCAACTCGTCCACCGGCAGCGGCAAGCGCGGGCGGACGTGATATTCGACAGGGGCGAGGTAACGCTCGCGCACCTGGCGCCAGATGCTGGCGGCGGCGTGCCCGCCCCCCGCCATGCCGTGCGGGCCCTCGTGCTGCATGGGGATGCTGGCGCAGCCGATCATCACCTCTAGCCGGTTGCGCTGCATGAAGTCGGCCAGCGCCGCCCACAGCGCCATGATGACGCCGCCGTGCCGGTGCGCCGGGTGCACGCACGAGCGGCCCAGCTCGACCATTTGGTCGCGCAGCGACCGCAGCCGCGTCAGGTCGAATTCGGTGTCGCTGTAAAAACAGCCGACGCGACGCGCTTGCACCGGCGTGAGCACGCGGTAGGTTCCCACCACATCGCCGCTGGCACCGTCACGCACCAGCAAATGTTCGCAGTGGTCGTCGAACAAATCCACGTCGTGCCCGGGTAGCGGCGTGCGCAGGCGCGCCCCCATCTCCTCGGCAAACACGTGATACCTCAGCCGCTGCGCCGCGCGCACGTCATCGAGGTGTCGCGCCCAGACGACTTCGAGCGGCGCAGCGGGGCGAGCCGCTTCAGCCACCCCAGGGTGAAGTAACCTCCCGGCCGCGCGGCCAGGGGACAAATCCCCCACGGGTGTCAGGTGCAACGTGGGCGTGGGCACTTCTTTCATCATGTGGACGTCTCCGCAAAGTGGGGCGGGGAGCCGGCGATCGCCAGCCCGACCCCGTTGAACCGCATTCTGAAAACCCGTCATGACACGCCCTTGGCGAAAGCGTGTCATGGCCGTGACATGAGCCGCCCTGCCCCGCTGCGTCACGACGCCGTCACGTGCCCGTGTCAGGCTTGCCCACCATGCCTGCAGGTTTTTTTTGGCTGCTGGCGGCGCAGTTCTGCTCGGGCCTGGCCGACCACGCGGTACTGATCGTGGCCATCGCCTACCTTCAAGAACAGCAGCATCCGTTGTGGTGGGCACCCTTGCTCAAGTTCGCCTTTACCTGGAGCTATGTGTTGCTGGCACCGGTGGCAGGCGCGTGGGCCGACGCCGTCCCTAAACAGCGCTTGATGGCGCAGATGAATGCGCTCAAAGCGGTGGCGGTACTGGCGCTGGTCGCGGGCTTGCCGCCCTTGCTGGCCTTCGCCCTGCTTGGCTTGGGCGCGGCACTGTACGCGCCCGCCAAGTACGGCTGGATCACCGAGTCGGTACCCGGGGGGCGGCTGGTCGCCGCCAACGGTTGGGCGGAGGTTTCGGTGGTGCTGTCGCTGCTGCTGGGCACGGCGCTGGGCGGCTGGTGGGTCTCGCCGATGTGGCGCTTGCCGCTGGATGGCGCATGGGCAAACCTGCTTGGCCCGGTGTGCCCACCGACGGCGCTGCTGCCAGCCTTTGGGGTGGTGCTGGCGCTGTACGCGGTGGCGGCGTGGTGCAACGGCCGCATCCCTGCACGGGCAGCCCGACGGCCCTGGCAAACGGACGACTGGCGCCGCTTGTGGCCGCGCTTCTGGCACGACAACCGACGCCTGTGGCGTGACCTGCTCGGTGGACTCTCGTTGGCCGTGACCACGTCTTTTTGGGCCATCGGGGCGTTGATGCAGGTGGCTATGCTGCGCTGGGCCGAGCAGCGACTCGGGTTGCCGTTAGACCGAGCGGCCTACCTGCAGGCCACCGTCGCACTGGGTGTGATTGCCGGTGCCGGCTGGGCGGCACACCGCGTGGCACTGGTGCGCGCGTGGCGGGTGCTGCCAGCCGGTGTGGCCATGGGGCTGCTCCTCGCGGTGGGGGTACAACTCACTTCGACGCCGTGGGCGGTGGGGATTTTGATGCTGCTCGGCTTTTTGGGTGGTGTGTTGGTAGTGCCCCTCAATGCATTGCTGCAATATCGGGGGCATCGGCTGCTGCAGCCCGGCCAGTCGATCGCGATTCAGGGGTTCAACGAGAACGCGGGCGTGCTGCTGTCGACTGCACTGCTGGCCGCCGCCTTGCGTGCCGACGTCCCGCTGGTGCCGCTGTTGACGTCGCTGGGGCTCATGTTGTCCGCGTCGATGGCCGCGTTATGGCTGGTCACCCGCCAATGGCGGGCTGACCGTCCCACCAAGCCGACGAGCGAATGACGCCCGGCCCCGCGGCATGCGCGGCCAGCAGGCGAACCCAAATATGCTCTGTTTGGGTAACGATCCGGTCCCACCCCAAATGCGCCACCGCATCGGCCGCACCCGCGCGCAGGCGCGGCAGCCAGTCCCGCTCGCGCGCGAGGCGCCGGGCATGCTCGACGAAAGCGTCCTCATCGCCCACTGGCGCCAACCATCCGTTGACACCGGAGCGCACCACCTGGGCTGCAGCCGCGTAGTCGAAGGCCAACACGGGCAACCCGCTGGCTAGCGCCTCTAGCGTAACGTTGCCGAATGTCTCCGTCATGCTCGGAAAGGCCAACACATCGCCGCTGGCATAGGCACGCGCCAGTGCGTCGCCCGTCAGGGCCCCAGTGAAGACCGCCTGCGGGCAGTGTTCGGCGAGCCGGTCACGCATCGGTCCGTCACCCACCACCACCAGACGCCAGCGTGGGTCGATGTCGATCATCGCCCGATAGGTGCGCACCAGCAGCTCGAGATTTTTCTCCGGTGCCAGCCGCCCTACATAGAGCAACACCGGCGTATCGCCGGGCGCCCCCCACGACTCGCGCAAGAGGGGATGGCGGTGGCGCGGCGTGAATCGGTCGGTGTCCACGCCGCGTGGCACCACGATCAAGCGCTCGAACCCTTGCGCGCGCAGCGCGTCGGCCAGCGCCTGCGTGGGCACGAGCGTGCAGTCGGCCTGATTGTGAAAGCGGCGCAGATACGCCTGCACCGAGCGGCGCAGCCAGCCCACGCCGTAGTGGGTGCTGTACGCCTCGAAGTGTGTGCGAAAATCGGTGCTGACCGGCAGCCGCAATTTGCGCGCCGTACGCAGCGCCGACCAGCCCAAGGGGCCTTCGGTGGCAATGTGGACGATGTCAGGCCGGCGGTGCATCCACAGCGACTGCAGCGCACGCTGCGCGGGCAGCCCCATACGCAGCTGTGGATAGCGCGGGATCGGCAAGCCGCGCGTGAGCACCTGCTCCAGCCCCAGCCGAGCCCCGTCGCGGTCCCAACCGTCGCTGGTCTGGCGCGGGCGAATGACCTGCATATCGTGGTCACGACGCTGCAGCCCGCGCACCAGGCGCTCGACCGTGGTCGACACGCCGTTGACCTCGGGCGGAAAGGTTTCGGTCACCACCGAGACGCGCAGCGTGATGCGCCGGGGCGGGAAGCTCTCGATCATGATGCGCTCGTCCATGGCCAGCAGCATGCGTGGCCAGTGCGTCAAACGTATGACAAGGGGCGGCTGCGGCATTGTCACGACGGCGTCACACGGTGACACCACGATGAAGCCCGCGCGCTGGGGCCCCTGCGGGCGGCTGCGGCGCAGCGACGAACTCCCCTGCATCTCGACGAGGACAACCGGCCATGCAACGTTTTTTACGCACCCTGCACGAACAGCGCTGGGACGATCACCGCTACTACCACCAAAGCCGCATCAACCAGACGCTGCACCTGATCAGCGCCTGCAGCTTTCTGGTGGCGTACGTTTGGGTCTTCTTCGACCCCGCGGTCGCGTCCCTCATCGCCTGGGGTGTGGCGATGATTTCTCGGCAGTCGGGCCATTTTTTCTTCGAGCCCAAGGGCTATGACGCGCGCAACCAATGTACCCACGAATACAAAGAAGCGATCAAGGTGGGCTACAACCTGCGCCGTAAAGTGATCCTGCACGCGGTGTGGGCCGCCGCCCCGATCGCGTTGTGGTGGGATCCGTCGTTCTTTGGTTGGCTGACTCCCCATGAAGACATGTGGGGCTTTTGGCGCAATGTGGGCTGGCTGTGGCTGTGGCTGGCCGTGGCCGCGCTCGTCGTGCGCGTGCTGCAACTGGCGGTGCAAAAGGACCTGTTCACCGGCATCGTGTGGGTGACCAAGATCCTGACCGATCCCTTCCACGACATCGTGCTGTACCACCGCGCCCCGTTGCACCTGTTGCGCGGCGAGCTGCTGGACCCGGGCCACCCGCGGGCGGGCTGAGCAGCCCCCGTCACGGCTGCGCGGGCGGGCGTCGCAACCAAGCACGCACCGTCTCGCGCAGCAGACCCCGCCGAATACGTCGCGCCCAGGCGGCGTCATCGAGTTCAGGATCCCGCCACCACCAGCCGTCGTCGCGCATGCGCCTGCAGGCGCGCAGCAGCCGCTGCAGCACCTCTTCCAATTCTTCATCGCGGATGGTGAGCGGAAAGATCCAGCGCCCCGTGCCCACCCAGCTCAGCGCCAACCCTTCATCGCGCAGGTAGTATTGCAGCAGCCAGTGGTAGCGCCCCGGTTGGTGGTACGTCAGCGTCCAGATGGACGACAGCGCCGCCACCCGTACCGGCAGGTCTGCAGCGCGCAACGCCTCATTGAAGCGGGCTTCCCAATGGCGCCAGCGCTCGTCGAGCCCCTCGTAGAGCCGGCTGACCTCAGCGGTGTCGAGCACACGCAAAAAGGCATTCATCGCTCCCATGACGGCGGGGTGCGCATTGAACGTTCCGCGTGCAAAACACAGGTCGGCGGGGCGCTCCGGCCGCCAGCGCTCCATCCAGCGACGCCGTCCACACACCACGCCCACCGGCAAGCCACCGCCCAGCGTCTTGCCGTAGCAGACCAGGTCCGCAGGCACACCGAAGTAGGCTTGCGCACCCCCCATCGCGAGGCGAAAACCGACGAACACCTCATCCAAAATCAGCGCCACGCCGGCGTCGGTGCACGCCTGGCGCAATGCCTGCAGCCACGCGGTATAGGCGGCGCGGTCGAAGCCTGCTTGGCGCGTCCCGGTGGCCAGCGTCGAGTCGCTGGGTGCTGCGCGGTTGGGGTGTAGCGCTTGCAGCGGGTTGACCAGCACGCAGGCGATGTCGCGCCGGGTGCGAATCACCCGCAGCGCGTGCTCGCTCATGTCGGCCAGCGTGTACGTCTCGCGCGGCGGCATGGGGTTGCCGGGGCCGGGTTGCACATCCTCCCACCAGCCGTGGTAGGCGCCGGCGAAGCGCACCACGTAGCGCCGTCCGGTGTGGTAGCGCGCCAAACGCACCGCCTGCATCACCGCCTCGGTGCCGGACATGTGAAATGTCACATCGTCCATGCCACTGATTGCCTTCAGGCGCGCGACGTTGTCGGCCACACAGGGGTGCAGCCCGCCCAGCACCGGGCCCAATTCGGCGCCGATCTCAACCCCCTGCCGCGTCAGCGCTTTGTACGCGTCCAGCCCCAATAGATTGACGCCGTACGAGCCGGTCAGGTCGAAGTAGCGGTTGTCGTCCAGATCGACCAGCCAAGGACCGTCGTTGCGTGCCCAAAAGGCACCGATGGGCAACTCGCGCGCCAGTTCCGCGAACGGATACGGCACCCGGTAGCGCCCGGTCAGTCGCAAGTCGGGCATGCCGTCGCGCGCCTGCGCGGTCAGCGCCAGTGTGCGCGGGGCGCGCTCGCGCAGCCGCTCACCGAGCGCCTGCCACGCCGCCCGTCGCTGCTGCACGATAGGTGGCGGCGCGCCATCGAGCGCAAAGGCTTGCGGCGCCTGCCACTGATACGCCGGCAGCGCCCGTGCCACCCGTTTGGCCATGCGCACGTGCCCCGCCAGCGAGGGGTGTTTGGCACGCGACAGTTGCAGCCTCCGCCATCCCCAGGGGAGCCCCGCCGCGGTCACCAGGGCGGGCCACCAGGTCCATTCGATCATGTCACGGTCCCTTCAAACAGTCGTGGCATGGTTATAACCATGCCCTTTGACACCCGTGTGAAAGCCGCGCTGGACCAACCCCGCACCGGCTGGCGTGCCTACCTGCCGGCGGCGGATACGCTCAACTTCGTGCTCACCAACCACGTCCCGCGCGCCTTGTTGACGTACGCGATGGGTTGGTTCAGCCGGGTGCGATCCCCGGGGTTGACGCGGATCTCGGTCGCGCTGTGGCAGCGCTGGTCGGATTTGGATCTCAGCGAAGCCGCACCGGGCCCCTACCGCAGCCTGCGCGACGTGTTCACGCGCGCCCTGCGCCCGGGGGCACGCCCGTTCGACGACGATCCAGACGTGCTGTGCAGTCCGTGCGACGCCATCGTCGGTGCCTGCGGCCCCGTCCTGGGCACGCAGGCGTGGCAAGCCAAGGGGCTGACTTACCGGCTAGAGGAACTGATGGGGCCGCGGGCGGCTGCGCGCTACACGGACGGCCACTTCGTGACCTTGCGCCTGACAGCGACCATGTACCACCGCTTTCACGCGCCGGCCGACATGCACGTGCACCATGTGCACTACATCAGCGGTGACGCGTTCAACGTCAACCCAGCGGCGGTGCGGCGTATCCCGCGCCTGTTTTGCCGCAACGAGCGCGCCGTCGTCGAGGCCACGCTACAAGGCGCCGGCCACGACATTGCACTCGTACCCGTGGCGGCGATTCTGGTGGCCAGCATCCGGCTGCACTTCGTCGATGTGACGCTGCACCTGCGCTGGCGTGGGGCCCATGACATCCCGTGCGACGCCCACGTCGCGCGCGGTGAAGAGCTGGGCTGGTTCGAGCACGGCTCCACCATCCTGATGTTCGTGCCCCGAGGCTGGACGTTGGCCACCGGGATCGAGCCGGGCCGCGTGATCCGCGCCGGGCAAGCGCTGTGGCGGCGCATCGACGGCAGTGCCAGGGTTTGACAGGCAGTCCCCGTACCGCGGATTGGGCCCACAGGTGGGAACCAGACACCCGCACCAGCGTCTGCCATGTGGTGCAATTTGATTCACTACCATGTTTGGACGCCGCCGCCCCATCCACATCGGCCTGTCGGCCCGGATTTTTCATCCGGAGGCGGGCAGCACGGGGCTGCGCAGCAAGACACTGCAAGTGCGGGAACAATCGGTCGCACAGTGGGCCACCTCGCGCGACACGCTGGTCCAAATAGAGCGGCAACCCGGTACGCGACGCTTACGAACTGGAGCTCGTGCGCGAGTTTAGGGAGGCCGGCAAGCCCATTCTAAATTGTCGCGGTATGCAGCTCATCAAGGTGGCGTTTGGCGGCAGCCTGATCCAGGACATCCCCGCCCTCTTACCAGCGGCCATCGCCCACGAAACCCCGCACGACGACCGCCACCGCCACGAGGTGACACTGGCCGACAGCAGTTGGCTGCAACACTGGAATGGGGTACTGGCTGGCCGGCAGGTGGTGTGCTCGACCCGATGCCGATGCGGGACGCCTCATTGGCGGGCGCCCGGCGCTAGGCTGCGAGAGAACGCCAGCAGCGTGTCAGGCAGCATTGACCTCGACCACCGGCTGGGGCTGCGCGACGGCCTGCGCGAGCCGCTCTGCCCATTGCTCGGCCAGCGCCGCATCGCGCGCTTCTACCATGATCCGGAACACGGGCTCGGTACCGCTGGCGCGGATCAGCACCCGCCCCTGCCCCTGCAGCGCCGCCTCTGCCTCGGCCTGCGCACGCTGCAGCGCGGGCATCTGTTGCCAGCGTACGCCCGGCGCCAGGCGCACATTGCGCATGACCTGGGGGAACAGCGTCACCCCTTGCAGCAGCTCGGCCAACGAACACCCCTGACGCACACAGGCCTGCAGCACTTGTAACGCCGCGACGATCCCGTCCCCCGTCGTCTGGCGATCCAAGATGATGAGGTGTCCCGACCCCTCGCCACCGAGCAGCCAGTGGTGGCGGTGCAGCTCCTCCAGCACATAGCGGTCGCCAACCTTGGCGCGCACCAGGCGCACGCCCCGTGCCGCCAGCGCCTGCTCCACGGCCAGGTTGGTCATCAGCGTGCCCACCACGCCGGGCACCACTTCATCGCGCCCCAGGCGGTCATCGGCCAGCAGGTACAGCAGCTCGTCACCGTTGAACAGGCGACCGCTGGCGTCCACCATCTGCAGGCGATCCGCGTCCCCGTCCAGCGCAATGCCCAGATCGGCCTGATGCTCGCGCACGGCGCGCACCAGGGTTTGCGGGTGGGTGGCGCCCACACCGTCGTTGATGTTGCGGCCGTCGGGCTGGCAGCCAATGGGCACCACCTCGGCGCCGAGTTCGTGGAACACCGCGGGGGCGATTTGGTACGCGGCCCCGTGCGCGGCATCGACGACGATTTTGAGTCCGCGCAGGCTCGACTCGGGTGCAAAGGTGCTTTTGCAAAATTCGATATAGCGGCCTGCAGCATCGTTGAGCCGTCGCGCCCGGCCCAGCGTGGCCGCGTCAGCCCACTGCGGCGGCTGGGCCAGCGCCGCCTCGACCTCGACCTCCCACGCATCCGGTAGCTTGGTACCCTGCGCACTGAAAAACTTGATGCCATTGTCCGGATACGGGTTGTGGCTAGCGCTGATGACCACACCGAGACTCGCGCGCTGTGCGCGCGTGAGGTAGGCCACCGCGGGCGTCGGCACGGGCCCCAGCAATACCACGTCCACCCCGGCCGACGCGAAGCCCGCCTCCATCGCCGACTCCAGCATATAGCCGGAGATACGGGTGTCCTTGCCAATCAGCACCGTGGGGCGGGGCTCGGTGCGCCGCAGCACTTGGCCCACGGCATGGGCCAGCCGCAGCGCGAAGTCGGGCGTGATGGGTGGCGTGCCCACGGTGCCGCGGATGCCATCGGTACCAAAGTATTGGCGTGTCATGCGTCCTCCCTATCGTTCAAGGCCATCCAGACCCGCAGGGCCTGCACCGTCGCGGCCACCTCGTGCACGCGCACGATGCGGGCGCCGCGCTGCACCGCCAGCAGCGCCGCGGCCACACTGGCGGGCATGCGCTGTTGGGGATCGTCCACGCCCGTGATGCGCCCGAGCGTCGATTTGCGCGACCAGCCAGCCAGCAGCGGGTACCCCAACGTCAGCAATTCGTGCTGGCGCGCGAGCAAGTCGAGATTTTGCTCCACCGTTTTGCCAAAACCGATGCCGTAGTCCAGCACGATGCGCGCGGCTGCCACGCCGCGCGCCTGCAGCGCTTGCGCGCGCTGGGCCAAGAAATCGCGCACCTGGGTGACCGCGTCACCCTGCATCGGCTGCACCTGCATGTCCTGTGGCTGGCGGTGCATGTGCATCAACACCACGCCGCACGCCGGGTGTTGCGCAACCACCGCTTCGGCACTGCGCCCGTCTTCGCCCACGCGACGCAAGGCCCACACGTCGTTGACGATATCCGCGCCCTCGGCCAGGCAGGCGGCCATCACCTCGGGTTTATAGGTGTCGATACTGAGGGGCACGTTCCAGCGCACGGCTTCGCGCACCACGGGCAGCACCCGCGCCAGCTCTTCCTGCAGGGGCACCGGCTGCGCGCCGGGGCGCGTGGACTCCCCGCCGATGTCCAGGATGTCCGCCCCTTCGCGCAGCAGCGTTTCGGCATGGCGCAGCGCCGAGTCCACGCCGGCATGGGCACCACCGTCGGAAAACGAATCCGGCGTGACATTGACGATGCCCATCACGCGGGGATGCCGCAAATCGATGGCAAACCGACGGGTCTGCCAGATCGGGGGTGAATAGCGGTCGTGCGACGACATCCCGCTATTGTGCCGCGGAGCGGGAATAAAAAAGCCGGGGCCACGCCCCGGCTCTCGTCAACCCCAACGGGCAGCCATGCTCACGCCGCGCTGGGCGCCTGTGGCGTGGGGTCAGCCGCCTTCACCGGCTCGGCGGCGCCACCCGAGCCGCTACCGCCACCGGTATTGGGCGAACCCGGCGCCGCATCCTTCGGCGGGCGTGGCGGGCGGCCTGCCATGATGTCGTCGATCTGTTCGGCGTCGATCGTCTCCCACTCCAACAGCGCCTTGGCCATCGCATGCATCTTGTCGGCGTTTTGCTCGATCAGGCGTCGCGCCAACGCGTACTGCTCGTCGATGATGCGCCGCACCTCTGCGTCGACCTGGCGCATGGTCTCTTCACTCATGTGGGTGGTCTTGGTAATCGACCGGCCCAGGAAGACCTCGCCCTCGTTTTCGGCATACACCATGGGGCCGAGCTTTTCGGACATGCCGTAGCGCATCACCATGTCGCGCGCAATCTGGGTCGCGCGCTCGAAGTCGTTGCTGGCCCCGGTGGTCATCTGGTTCATGAACACTTCTTCCGCGATGCGGCCACCGAACAGCATGGCGATTTGGTTGAGCATGTACTCCTTGTCGTAGGAATAGCGGTCCTTCTCAGGCAGGCTCATCGTGACGCCTAGGGCGCGCCCGCGCGGGATGATGGTGACCTTGTGCACCGGATCGCACTTGGGCAGCAGCTTACCGATCAGCGCGTGGCCTGCCTCGTGGTAGGCGGTGTTGCGGCGCTCTTCCTCGGGCATCACCATGGACTTGCGCTCGGGCCCCATCAAGATCTTGTCCTTCGCGCGCTCGAAGTCCTGCATCTCCACCACGCGCGCGTTACGGCGCGCTGCCATCAACGCGGCTTCGTTGCACAGGTTGGCCAAGTCCGCGCCACTCATGCCCGGTGTGCCGCGGGCGATGACCTCCGGGCTGACATCCGGCCCCACCGGAATCTTGCGCATGTGGACCTTGAGAATCTGCTCGCGGCCCCGAATGTCGGGCAGCGTCACGTACACCTGGCGGTCGAATCGCCCCGGGCGCAGCAGCGCCGCGTCCAGGATGTCGGGCCGGTTGGTCGCCGCGATGACGATGACGCCCAGATTGGTCTCGAAGCCGTCCATCTCAACCAGCATCTGGTTGAGCGTCTGCTCGCGTTCGTCGTTGCCCCCGCCCAAGCCAGCACCGCGCTGGCGGCCCACGGCGTCGATTTCATCGATGAAGATGATGCAGGGCGCGTTCTTCTTGGCCTGCTCGAACATGTCGCGCACACGCGCCGCACCCACACCCACGAACATTTCGACGAAGTCAGAGCCCGAGATGCTGAAAAACGGCACCTTGGCTTCGCCCGCGATGGCCTTGGCCAACAAGGTCTTACCCGTACCCGGCGGCCCCACCAGCAACAACCCACGCGGGATGCGCCCACCCAACTTTTGAAACTTCTGCGGATCCTTCAGGAAGTCGACGACCTCCTTGACTTCTTCCTTGGCTTCGTCGCAGCCTGCCACGTCGGCAAAGGTGACGGTGTTGGCGTTTTCGTCGAGCATGCGCGCCTTGCTCTTGCCGAAGCTGAAGGCACCACCGCGCCCGCCGCCTTGCATCTGGCGCATGAAGTAAATCCACACGCCGATGAGCAGCAGCATCGGCCCCCAACTCACGAGCAGGGTCATCAGCAGCGAGCCCTCTTCACGCGGTCGCACGTCGAACTTGACGTCATTGGCGATGAGGTCGCCCACCAGTCCGCGGTCGAGGTAGGTGGCATTGGTGCGCACACGCCGGTCGTCCGTGGTGATGGCGATGATTTCGGTGCCGTTGGCGCCCTCTTGAATGGTGGCGCTCTTGATGCGCTGCGCCTTGACCTCGTTGAGAAAATCCGAGTACGCCATGTAGCCCGCACCGGCGGTGGCACGGCCGTCAAACTGCTTGAAGACCGTGAACAGCACCATGGCGATCACCATCCAGATCGCCACCTTGGAGAACCACTGGTTGTTGTTCAACGATAACTCCTCGATAAACCGGGTGGAGATGGGTTGACGACCGCCAACCATCGGCTGCATGCTCCACGACGACCCCATTGTATGGCTTGTGCACACCCGCTCTGGCACGGAAAAGCGAAACCCTTTCAATCGTCGGGATAGCTCACCGCGTTGCGCGAGACGCCACGTCAACCGCTGCCTTTCAGACCCAGTCCCACCAAAAAGGTTTCCGCCGACTGAGGGCGCGACGCCTTGGGCTTGTGCACCTTGACGGCGCGGAAGTGCTCGCGAAACCGCCGCACGGCCGCGTCGTACGCACTGCCGTGAAACACCTTGGCCACGAGCGCGCCCGTGGGCTTGAGGTGCTGGACGGCGAATTCGACCGCGAGCTCGATCAGGTGCTCGATGCGCGCCGCATCCACACTCTCGACCCCGGACAGATTGGGTGCCATGTCCGACAGCACGACGTCCACGCGGTGCGCCGCTTCCGTGCCCAGCGCCTCGGCCAGCGCCGCCCGCAGCGCGGCCAGCGTCGCCTCCTCGCGAAAATCGCCCTGAATGAAGCGCACCCCGTCGATGGGTTCCATGGGCAGCAAGTCCAGCCCGACGATGACGCCACGCACCCGCGGCTGCCCATCGGGTCCTGCGACCGTGCCCAGGCGCCGACGCAGGTACTGACACCACGCGCCCGGCGCGCAACCCAGATCGACGATGCAATGGCCCGGTTGCACCAGGCCGTATGTCTCGTCGAGCTCCTTGAGTTTGTACGCGGCACGGGCACGATAGCCCTCCTTTTGGGCCAGGCGTACCCAGGGGTCGGTCACGTGCTGGTTCAGCCACGCCTTGTTGACCTTTTTGCTTTGTGTCTTGACTTTCATGTTCCCCCGACTATACGGCGCCATGCGGGATAATCCGTCCATGCCCCCGATCATTCTGACTCCCGCCCAGCGGGCCGCCTATCGCGGTCAAGCGCACCACCTCGAACCGGTCGTCATGATCGGCGCCGAGGGCCTGACCGATGCGGTCAAGGCCGAAGTGGACGCCGCCCTCAAGGCCCATGGCCTGATCAAGGTTCGCGTCCTCGGTGACGACCGCGCACAACGCGAAGTTTGGCTGCAACAACTGGCCGAGGAGCTGGGCGCCGCGCCGGTGCAGCACATCGGCAAGCTGCTCGTGCTCTGGCGCCCCATCCCGCCCAAAGCCAAGGCGCCGGACGAGGACCGCAAGCCCGGCCCGCGTGAGTTCAAAGTCGTCAAATACAGCAAGAAAGGCGGCCAGCGCCCCGAAATCAAAACCGTGCGCGTGCTGGGCAACCAGCGCCTGACGCCGGGGGGGCTCGTCAAAAAGGCCAAACGCCGCCAAAAGAGCGCCAAGAAGGCGGCCTCCGCCGCCCAGTAACCCGCCGCGCGGCCGGGCCAACCGAGGCCGTCTAGCGCCGCTGGCGCCCTTCACTGGCATTCTTGACCCCATGAACGATCGCACCGACCCTGCTCTGCTTGCCAACCCCCTGCTCGACGACGGTGGCACGCCGCGCTTCGACGCGGTGGCTCCCGAACACATCGCGCCCGCCATCGAGCATTTGCTGCAACAGGCCGAGACCGCCCTGGCCGCGGTGACGGCGGCCGAGTTCCCTGCCAACTGGCATGCACTGGCGCGCACGCTGGACGTCGCCACCGAACGGCTGGGCCGCGCCTGGGGCATGGTCAGCCACCTCAACGCCGTGGCCGATACGCCCGCGCTGCGCGAGGCATACAACGCCATGCTGCCGCGCGTGACGGAGTTCTGGACCCGACTGGGGGCGGATGAACGGCTGTACGCACGCTACAAGGCCATCGACCCCGCGTCGCTGGATGCCGCCCAGCGCCGCGCGCGCGAGTTGGCGCTGCGCGGCTTCGTGCTGGGCGGTGCCGAGCTCCAAGGCGAAGCGAAGGCGCGCTTTGCCGCCATCCAGGAGCGCCAGGCGGAGCTCGCGCAAAAATTCAGCGAAAACGCCCTCGATGCCACCGACGCCTATGTGGAATACGTGGACACGGCCGAGCTCGACGGCGTACCGCCCGACGTGCTGGCCGCCACGCGCCAAGCCGCCGAGGCCGAAGGGCGCAGCGGCCACCGCCTGGGGTTGAAGTTGCCGGTGTATCTGCCGGTGCTGCAATTTGCCCACCACCGCGCCCTGCGCGAGCGCCTCTACCGCGCCTACGGCACGCGTGCCAGCGACCAGGCAGAGGGCGACTTGCGCCGCTTCGACAACGGCCCCATCCTGCGCGAATTGCTTGCGCTGCGCGCCGAAGAGGCGCGGCTGCTGGGCTACCCCAGCTTTGCCCACCTGTCGCTCGTGCCCAAGATGGCCGAGTCGCCGCAGCAAGTGATCGATTTCCTGCGCGACCTGGCGCGCCGCGCCCGGCCCTACGCCGAACGCGACGTGGCCGACATGCGCGCCTTCGCGCGCGAACATCTGGGACTGGATGATCCGCAGGCCTGGGACTGGCCCTACATCGCCGAGCGACTGCGGCAAGCGCGCTACGCCTACAGCGAACAGGACGTCAAGCCCTACTTCCCGCTACCGCGCGTGTTGCAAGGGCTGTTCGCCATCGTCGAGACGCTGTTCGAGGTGCGCATCCGCCCCGACGAAGCCCCCGTGTGGCACCCAAGTGTGCGGTTTTTCCGCATCGAACGCGACGGGCGGCTGCTCGGGCAGTTTTACCTGGACCCGGCCGCGCGCGCCGGCAAGCGTGGGGGCGCCTGGATGGACGACGCGCGCAGCCGCTGGCGGCGCCCGGACGATGGCCGCCTGCAAACGCCGCTGGCGCACCTGGTGTGCAACTTTGCCGACGGGGTGGACGGCAAGCCCGCGCTGCTCACGCACGATGACGTCATCACGCTGTTCCACGAGTTTGGCCACGGCTTGCACCACCTGCTGACGCAGGTGGACGAACACGATGTGGCGGGCATCAGCGGCGTGGAATGGGACGCGGTGGAACTGCCCAGCCAGTTCATGGAAAACTTCTGCTGGGAGTGGGAGGTGCTGCAAGGCATGACCGCCCACGTCGATACCGGCGAGCCCTTGCCGCGTGCGCTGTTCGACAAAATGCGCGCCGCCCGCAATTTTCAAAGCGGCCTGCAGACGCTGCGCCAGGTCGAATATGCGCTGTTCGACATGCGGCTGCACCTGGAGGGAGCGCCCGACGGCGATGTCATGGCCCTGCTGCAGCAGGTGCGTGACGAGGTCGCGGTGTTGCAGCCACCGGCCTGGCACCGCATGCCGCACACCTTCAGTCACATTTTCGCGGGCGGCTACGCGGCCGGCTACTACAGCTACAAGTGGGCCGAGGTACTCAGCGCCGACGCCTACGCGGCGTTCGAAGAAGCCGCGGTGCAGCGCGGCTCGGTACTGGACCCGGAAGTCGGGCAGCGCCTGCGGCGAGAAATCTTGGAAGTGGGCGGCAGCCGCCCCGCACTCGAGTCGTTTCGTGCCTTTCGCGGGCGCGACCCACAAATCGACGCCCTGTTGCGGCACCAGGGTATGGCGTAGCGGCGGGTTCAGCCCTCGAAGGCGATGGTGCGCACGCCCTCGGGCGTGCCGAGCAGACACACGTGCGCGCGTTGGTGGGCAAAGACCCCCACCGTCACCACACCCGGCCAGTTGTTCACCATCGACTCGAACGCGAGCGGGTCATCGATCGTGAGGCCGTGCACGTCCAGGATGTGCTGGCCGTTGTCGGTGACCAGCGGTTGCCCATCCTTCAAGCGCAGACGCGCTTGCCCGCCCAGCGCGGCAAACTGGCGCATCAGCCGCTGTGTGGCCATCGGGATCACCTCCACCGGCAACGGAAAACGCCCCAGCGTGGACACCCACTTGGACTGATCCGCGATACACACGAAGCGCCGGGCCTGGGCGGCCACGATTTTTTCGCGCGTCAGCGCCGCCCCCCCGCCTTTGATCATGTAGCCGCGCGGGTCGATCTCGTCCGCACCGTCGATGTAGACCGACAGCGTCTCGACCTCGTTGGCGTCGAATACCGGCACACCGATCGCGCGCAACCGCTGCGTCGTGGCCACGGAGCTCGAGACCGCCCCAGGGATACGGTCGCGCACGGTGGCCAGCGCGTCGATGAAACAGTTGACCGTCGATCCGGTACCCACGCCGATGATTTGGCCCGGCTCCACATACGCCAAGGCGGCTTGACCGACCAAGGCCTTGAGGGCGTCTGGGCTCATGGGGGCGGTAGGGGCATCGTGGGGCATGAGTGAGTATCCTCGATAAACGGGTGGGCGGGAGTGCGACAATTATCCGATGACTTGGCTGCCTTACGCCCCGCTGCGCGCGCTGCTCTTCGGCCTGGACGCCGAAGCCGCGCACGATCTAACCCTGCACACGCTGGAGCGCCTGCAACACACCCCGCTGCGCGCGCTGTTTGCCCAGCCGCGCATCGACGACCCGGTGGAACTGGCAGGTCTGCGCTTTCCCAACCGCGTAGGGTTGGCCGCCGGCCTGGACAAAAACGCGCGCTGCATCGATGCCTGGGCCGCCATGGGTTTTGGTTTCGTCGAAGTGGGCACGGTCACCCCGCTGGCCCAGCCCGGTAACCCCAAACCGCGGCTGTTCCGGCTGCCGCAGGCGCACGCCCTCATCAACCGCTTTGGCTTCAACAACGAAGGCCTGGCCGCCTTCGTCGAGCACGTGCAGCGCGCGCGCGTGCGGCAAACGGGCTCGCCAGCGCTGGTACTCGGGCTCAACATCGGCAAAAACGCCAGTACCCCGATCGAGCGCGCCACCGACGACTACCTGCGGGGCCTGGAAGGCGTGTACCCCCACGCCGACTACGTCACCGTCAACATCTCCAGCCCCAACACGCAAAACCTACGCCAGCTGCAAAGCGACAGCGCGCTGGAGGGCCTGCTGGCCGCGCTCGCGCAGCGGCGTCAGGCACTGGCCGATCAACACGGCTGCTGGCGCCCACTGTTCATCAAGATCGCCCCGGATTTGGATGAGGTGCAAATCGGCATGATCGCCGACGCGCTCGTGCGCCACGGCATGGACGGTGTGATTGCCACCAACACCACGCTGGCGCGTGACGCCGTGCAGGGCCTGCCCCACGCCGATGAGGCGGGTGGCCTGTCGGGCCGTCCCGTGGCCAAGGCCAGCAACCGGGTCATCGTGGCGCTGCGCCAGCGGCTGGGGCCGGGCTACCCCATCATCGGTGTGGGCGGCGTGATGGACGCCGACGACGCGCTGGCCAAGCGGCAAGCGGGGGCCGATCTGGTGCAGCTCTACACCGGGCTGATTTACCACGGCCCGGGCTTGGTGCCCCAGGTGGCGCGCGCCCTGCGCGATGCGGCCATGGGCTGATCACACGCGCTGCGCGGCGGGAGATACCAGCACGTCACACGAGGCCTCGGCCACCACGTGCTTGGTCACGCTGCCCAGCAGCAATTCTTCCGCCACACCCTGGCCGTGCTTGCCCAGTGCCACCAAGTCGCACCCCCATTCCTGGGCGCTGCGCACGACGGCCGGCGCGGCGTCACTTTCGTACAAATGCACACGGTAGCGGCTGGGCGACCATCCCTGCTCGTGTGCCAAGGCCAGCAGCCGGGCATGGGCTTGGGCGCGAGTGCGCTCGCGGTAGTGGGCGATGGTGTCGTCGTCCACCCCGGCAAACCGCAGCTTCTCTTCGAACGGCACCGTGTAGACGTGCAGCAACTCGACCAACGCGTGGGGCGCCATCGTATCCACCAGCGCCAGCGTCGGGGCCGACCAGGGTGAAAAATCCACCGGCACCAGCGCCGGCCCCAGCGCATCGCCCAGCGTCGACATCTCCAGCTCGGCCCCCAGGTGGATGAAAAAGAACAACAGCAAAAAGTCGCGAATCCCGGACAAGCGCGCATGGATGGCCTCGCGGTACGGGGTGTTGGCGAGGGTAAACCCGGCCACGAAGGCCCCAGCCTCCATCGAAAACCCGGCCCAGGCCCCCAGTGCCGCCAAGCCCAGACCCCAGGCCATGGCAAACACCAGCAGCAACTCTTGCGAGCGCGCCATGGCCGTGACCAGGCGCGGCAGCACCCAGCGCATCACCGCCGCGACCAGCACCACGGCCAGCGCCAATCGCGCCACCAA
>DYIC01000024.1:23213-31480 GCA_020723845.1 Hydrogenophaga sp. | reverse complement strand
TTCATCGGCCAGTAGTGGCACGCCGACGAACGCAAACGCCACCAGCGCCAGGATGAACCAGCGGTCCTGCGCGATCGGGAAGATCTGCTGGTCCTCCCGGTAGCTGGTCTTGAATTGGCCATTTTCACGGTAGATCATGGTGGGGGGTTCCTTACACGCGGTCGATGATCTTCTCGCCGAACAGGCCCTGCGGACGGAACAGCAGGAACACCAGTGCCAGCACGTAGGCGAACCAGATTTCGATGCCGCCGCCGACGTAGGGGCCGAGGTAGACCTCGGAGAGCTTTTCGCCCACGCCGATGATGAGGCCGCCGACGATGGCGCCGGGCACCGACGTCAGCCCGCCCAGGATGATGACCGGCAGCGCGCGCAGCGCCACCGTTGACAGCGAAAACTGCACGCCCAGCTTGGAGCCCCAAATCATGCCGGCCACCAGCGCGACGATGCCGGCTACGCACCAGACGATGACCCAGATGCGGTTGAGGGGGATGCCGATCGACTGCGCGGCCTGGTGGTCATCGGCCACCGCGCGCAGGGCGCGGCCCGTGCTCGTCTTCTGGAAGAACAACGACAAGGCGGCCACCAGCACCGCGGCGATACCGGCGGCGAAGAGGTCCTCCTGATTGAGCAGCAGTCCCCCCTCGAACGTGCCCTCGAGCACGAAGATCGGGTCCTTGGGCATCCCGATGTTGATCTGGTAGATGTCGCTGCCGAAAATGGTCTGTCCCAGGCCGTCGATGAAGTAGGCGATACCGAGCGTGGCCATGAGCAGCGTGGCGCCCTCCTGGTTGACCAAGTGGCGCAGCACCAGGGCCTCGATCAGCCAGGCCAGCGCGAACATCAGCAGCGCCGCCAGTGCGAAGGCCAGCACGTTGGCCAGCAGCAGGCTCTCGAAGCCGAACCACTGCGGCAACCATTCGGAAAAGCGCGCCATCGCCAGCGCGGCAAACAGCACCATCGCGCCCTGCGCGAAGTTGAACACGCCGGATGCTTTGAAGATCAGCACGAAGCCGAGCGCCACCAGCGAGTACAGCATGCCGGCCATCAGGCCGCCAAAGAGGGTTTCCAGAAAAAAGGCCATCGTCGGGGCTCCTTCAGTGGCTCGTGCCCAGGTAGGCGCGGATCACGTCTTCGTTGTTGCGCACTTCGTCGGGCGTGCCGTCGCCGATCTTCTTGCCATAGTCCAGCACCACCACGCGGTCGGAGATGTCCATCACCACGCCCATGTCGTGCTCGATGAGCACGATGGTGGTGCCGAATTCGTCGTTGACGTCGAGGATGAAGCGGCACATGTCCTGCTTTTCCTCGACGTTCATGCCCGCCATCGGCTCGTCGAGCAACAGGACTTGCGGCTCCATGGCCAGCGCGCGACCCAGGTCGACGCGCTTTTGCAGCCCGTAGGGCAGCTGCCCCACGGGCGTTTTGCGCCAGGCCTGGATTTCCAGGAAGTCGATGATGCGCTCGACTTTCTCGCGGTGTTCGATTTCCTCGCGCTCGGCCGGACCGATGCGCAGTGCCTGCAGGAAGAGGTTGCTCTTCATGCGCAGGTTGCGCCCGGTCATGATGTTGTCGAGCACACTCATGCCCTTGAACAGGGCCAGGTTCTGGAACGTGCGCGCGATGCCCATCTCGGCCACCTGGCGCGAGTTCATGTGCGTGAACGTCTGGCCGCGGAAGGTGATGCTGCCCTCCTGCGGCGTGTAGACGCCGTTGATGCAGTTGAGCATCGAGCTCTTGCCCGCGCCGTTGGGGCCGATGATGGCGCGGATTTCGTGCTCGCGCACGTCGAACGAGATGTCGGTCAGCGCCTTGACGCCACCGAAGCGCAGGCTGATGTTGCGGACGTCGAGGATGACGTCACCGATGTGTTTCTGGGCCATGGGACATCCTGGGGGTCGATGGGCCGTGAGGGCGGGGGCATCAGGCCGCGGCCTGCATGGGGGCGAACGTCTTGGCGTCGGCGATGCGCAGCGTGGCACTGATCTGGCCGGTGCGCCCGTCCTCGAACTTGACCTGGGTTTCGATGTATTGCTCGGTTTTGCCGCCGTAGAGCGCGTCGACCAGCACGGCGTATTTCTCACCGATGTAGCCGCGCCGCACCTTGTTGGTGCGCGTGAGCTCGCCGTCGTCGGCGTCGAGCTCCTTGTGCAAGATCAGGAAGCGGTGAATCTGGCTGCCCGACAGCATTTGATCGCGGCTGAGGTCGGCGTTGACCTTTTCCACGCACTCTTGGATCAGGGCGTACACCTCGGGCTTGCCGGCCAGGTCGGTATAGCCGGCATAGGGCAGGCCGCGCCGCTCGGCCCAGTTGCCCACGGCGTCGAAGTCGATGTTGATCATCGCGCAAACCTTCTCACGCCCGTCGCCGAAGGCCACCGCTTCCTTGATGTATGAGAAGAACTTGAGCTTGTTCTCGACATATTTGGGCGCGAACATGGCGCCGTCGTTGGGGCCGCCGCGCAGGCGCCCGACGTCCTTGACGCGGTCGATGATCTTGAGGTGGCCGCTGGCGTCGATGAAGCCCGCGTCGCTGGTGTGGTACCAGCCGTCGGCATCGAGCACCTCGGCCGTCGCCTTGGGGTTTTTGTAGTAGCCCTTGAGCAAGCCCGGCGAGCGCACCAGGATCTCGCCCGCGTCCGAGAGCTTGATCTCCACCCCCTCGCACGGCACGCCCACGGTGTCGGCGCGCACCTCGTGGTCGGGCTGCAGGCAGACGAAGACGGCGGTCTCCGTCGAGCCGTAGAGCTGCTTGAGGTTGATGCCGATGGAGCGGTAGAACGTAAAGAGGTCCGGGCCGATCGCCTCACCTGCGGTGTAGGCCACGCGCACGCGCGAAAAGCCCAGGTTGTTGCGCAGCGGCCCGTACACCAGCACATCACCCAGCGCGTACAGCAACCGCTCACCCAAGCCCACGGGCTGTCCGTCCATCAGGCGCGGCCCGATGCGGCGCGCCACGTCCATGAACGTGTGAAACATCTTGCGCTTGATGGCCCCGGCGTCTTCCATGCGGATCATGACGCTGGTGAGCATCCCTTCGAAGATGCGCGGCGGCGCGAAGTAGTAGGTCGGCCCGATTTCCTTGAGGTCGATCATCACGGTGGCCGACGACTCGGGGCAGTTGACCACGTAGCCGCAGCACAGCCATTGCGCGTAGCTGAAGATGTTTTGCCCGATCCAGGCCGGCGGCAGGTACGCCAGCACTTCTTCTTTTTCGGTCAGTTTGTCGAACTTGGCGCCCGCTTCGGCGCGGTTGAGCAGCGTGAAGTGCGTGTGCACCACGCCTTTGGGGTTGCCCGTGGTGCCCGACGTGAAAAACATCGCCGCCACGTCGTCGGGCTGGCCCAGTTCGACCTGCTCCTGAAAGAAGTCGGGGTGTTCCTGACAAAACACGGCGCCCGCCGCCTCGATCTCCTTCAAGCCCGCCAAGCCGGGCTCGTCATAGTTGCGCAGGCCGCGCGGATCGTCGAACAAGATGTGCGCCAGCTGCGGACACTGCGGGCGGATCTCCAGCATCTTGTCGACTTGCTCTTGGTCCTCCACCACCGCGAAGCGCACCTCGGCGTTGTTGATGGGGAAGACGCACTCCGCAGCGACCGCGTCCTGGTACAGCGGCACGGGAATGGCACCGAGCGACTGGGTGGCCAGCATGGTGGCATACAGGCTGGGCCGGTTGGCGCCGATGACCACCAGGTGCTCGCCGCGCTGCAAGCCGAGCTGGTGCAAGCCGGCGGCGATGTGTTGCACGCGCTCGCGCATCTGCCGCCAGGTGGTGGTCTGCCAGATGCCGTATTCCTTTTCGCGCATCGCGGGAGCATCCGGACGGGTGCTGGCGTGCTGGATCAGCAGGCGCGGAAATGTCGTTCGCATGGGGGCTCCTCTGCCACTGTGGCCAGCTTGGCGCGGCCACGATCGCTATCGTTGCGCCAACTGTACGGCGAAGTTTGACGTCATTCTGTCCGGGTAAAGACAATTTAGGGGTTCCCCTCCCTAGGACTTTCCCTAGGGTGTGGCGTGATGGGCCATGAGGCGTCCAAGAATCGACCCATCCGCAAGGGGGAGTTTCGTCAACCATGGTCAACGCCTACCAACGACTGCGGCAGCGCGCGCGCGCGCTCAACGAGGACGAGCTCGCCAGCATCCCCTGGCTGACCCGGCTAGAGGGCGAGGCACGCCTGCGGGCCGTGGATGCGCTCGTGGTCAGCGAGGCCGATGCGGGCGACTACATTTGCCGCGTCGGGCGGCCGGTGACGTATTGGTTCGGCCTCATCGACGGGTTGCTCAAAATGAGCAACGACGACAGCCGGGGCCCGATCATGACGTTCACCGGTGTGGCCCCCGGGGGCTGGTTCGGCGAGGGCACGGCACTCAAGCGCGAGGCCTACCGCTACAACATCCAGGCCCTGCGCCGCAGCCGCGTGGCGGGGTTGCCGGTGGATACCTTTCACTGGCTGCTGGACCATTCGATCGCCTTCAACCGCTTCGTGATGCACCAGCTCAACGAACGCCTGGGGCAGTTCATCGCCGCGCGCGAGATCGACCGCATCACCGACCCGGACGTGCGCGTGGCGCGCAGCCTGGCCAATCTTTTCCATCCGGGTCTCTTTCCGGGTGTGGGGCAGGTGCTGCGTATCACCCAGCAAGAGCTGGCGTATCTGGTGGGCCTGTCGCGCCAGCGCGTCAACTTGGCGCTGGCGCGCTGGCAGCAGGCGGGCGCGATTCAGGTGGAGTATGGGGGCTTGCGGGTGCTCGATCTGCAGATGCTGCGCCGCGCCGGACTGCCGTCGTGAGGCTTGAGTCGGGCGGGCCGCAAGGGCGCAACCGCAGCAGGCAGCAGGCGGCGCTTTGTCGTATAAGATGACATTGATATATCAGCGGTGCGCGGGACCGGGCGCGGCAGTCACGCCGGGGCCCGGAGGTGTTCCCTCAGCCGTGTCCGTGACTCAACGACGAAAGGAGATGCTGATGTCGAGCGGGTGGACTCCGATGACGCGCTGGGTAGCGCGGGCCATTGCCGCCATATCGTTGCTCGCAGCAACCGTCGCCAGCGCGCAGCCCGCACGGGCACCGCAGCCGCATACGCTGTGGGTGCTGACGGCATCGCACACCCTGCTCCAGGTGCGCGCGGATGCCCCGCAGAAGGTGGTGCAGCGCCGCCCACTGCAGGGACTCGAATCGGGAGAATCCGTCGTTGGCATGGATTTTCGTGTGGCCAAAGGTGTGCTCTATGCCGTGACCGACCGCAACCGCTTGCTGACCATCGACACCGCGACCGGCGCGGTGCGCGAGGTGGGGCGAATCGCGGATTTGCCACTGGCCCCAGGGCCAGTGGGCGTGGATTTCAACCCCACGGTGGACCGGCTGCGCCTCACCACCGCGCAGGGCGTCAACGCGCGCGTGCACCCCGATACCGCCGCGCTCATCAAGCGCGATGCCGACTTGCAGTGGGTGGCTGGGGCGCCGGACGCCCAGCCGCCGCGCGTGCTGGCGTCGGGCTACACCTACAACACGCGGGACGAGAAAAAGACCACCAAATACGCCATCGATGCGCGTGGGCTGCTGCTGATGCAAGGCTCGCACGAAGATGCCTCACCCTTCGTGTCGCCCGATCTTGGGGGGCTGACGGTCGTCGGGCCGCTTGGCACCGGCCCGCTGGCCGACGCGGCCTTCGACATCGCGGACGTCGACAACGCGGCATTCGCAGCTGTGCGGGCGGAAGCCTCTGGCGCGCCGACGCGGCTGCTGCGGGTGGACCTGGGCCGCGGCAGCGCGCAGGACTTGGGCTCTCTGGGCGATGGCGAGGCCGTGCGTGGCCTGGCCATCGAGCCGTGACGCGGGCGGTGTTCCCATGTGGCGTTGGCTGGTGGTGGGGCTTTGGCTGGCGGCGACCTTGGCCAGCGCCGCCGAGTTGCGGGTGACGGTGCGCGACGCGCGCGGCCAGCCGCTGCCGGAGGCGGTCGTGATGCTGGAGTCACCCCAGGCCGCCCGTGCGGTCACGCCTCTGACTGGGGTCGAGATGGTTCAGCGTGACAAAACGTTCAATCCCCAAGTGCTGGTGGTCACGCGTGGCACGGCGGTGTCCTTTCCGAACCAGGACACGGTGCGGCACCACGTTTACTCGCTGTCACCGGCCAAGCCATTCGAGATCAAGCTCTATGCCGGCACCCCCGCCAACCCGGTCGTGTTCGACCGGGCCGGTGTCGTGTTGCTCGGCTGCAACATCCATGACCACATGGTGGGGTGGATCGTGGTGGCGGACACCCCGTACCATGGCTTGACGGACCCCAAAGGCACGACGCGGCTGGCACCGGTCCCGGCCGGTGCCTATGCGCTGGTGGTGTGGCACCCGGATCTGCCGGTCGGCTCCAACGGCGTGCGCCGCGCCGTGACCCTACGCGACGGCGCCCCGGTGGTGGTCGACGTGGTGTTGGCGGAGGTGGGGCGTTGAACGCGCGCGCGGACGGGCGGCACGGCTGGCGCCACACCCGGCTGGCGCCGCGCATCGTGGGCATCAGCGTCGTGTTGCTGTTGCTGGTGCAGGCCGTGGTCTTTGCGATCGTGCGTGTGGGCATCGAGCGGCAGGCGCAGGCCGTCATTGCCAAGGAACTGGCCACGGGCGAGCGCGTCTGGCGCCGGTTGCTCGACCAGAACGCGGCGCGGCTGCGGCAGGGCGCCCAGTTGCTGGCCAGCGACTACGGGTTTCGTACGGCCGTCGCCTCGGCGGATCGCGAGACGGTGCTGTCGGCGCTGGAAAACCACGGTGAGCGCATCGGGTCGGTGCTGACGGCTTTTCTGGATGCCGAAGGACGGCTCGTCACGCGCACCGACTTGCCCGCCACCGCGTTGTCACCGCAACAAGTGGACGATCGGCTGCAGGCCGTGGCCCGCTCGCTGGCCGAGCAGCCACAGCAACCGAGCGTGCTCGCACTGCTGGACCGTGTGCCCTACCAGTTCGTTCTGGTGCCGGTGCGCGCGCCACTCGTGATTGGCTGGGTGCTGATGAGTTTTCCGATCGACCAGGCCTTGGCCGACGATATGGATCAGCTATTCGCGGTGCCGTTGGCCGTGGTGGGTCACGGGCCGGGGCAGGAGCCGGCGGTCGTGGTCAGCACCGGGGTGGCGCGGCCGCCGCAGCGGCACGCCCCGATCGCGGCGCTGCCGCTGGGGGTGAGCCCCTTGACCTTCGATGGCGAGCGCTACCTGGCGCGGGCCTTTGCGCTCGATACGCTGCACGGCGAGGCCACCACCGTGCTGTTGCGCTCGGTGGACGAGGCGATGGCGCCGTTTTGGCAGCTGCAGTGGCTGCTGCTGGTCGTCGCGGCGCTGGGTGTGGGGCTGTTTGCAGCCATCAACTGGGCGGCGATGCGCCGAGTAACGCGGCCGCTGCGTGCCCTGACCCGTGCAGCCCAAGCCCTGGAACGCGGCGAAGCCGCGGTGGCGCTGGAGGGCGCCGACCGCGGTGACGAGGTGGGGGCGCTCGCCCGCGGGTTCGAGACCATGCGCAGCAGCCTCGCGCGTCAACAGGCGGACATTCAGCGCTTGGCGTTCGAGGACCCGCTGACGGGGCTGCCCAACCGGGCGCGGCTGCGGCTGGCGCTGTTGCAGGTGTTGGACGGACGGTCGCCGTCCCACCCGCTGACGGTGCTGACGCTCAACCTCGATCGATTCAAACACATCAACCACGTGCTGGGCTACGCGTTTGGCGACACCGTGCTGCGCGCCGCGGCCCAACGCCTGCGCGACGTGGTGGACGCCCCGGGTGCGCTGCTGGCGCGGGTGGGCGGAGACGAGTTTTGCGTGCTGGTGCCGGGTGCCGATGCCGATGCGGCCATGGCCCTGGCCGAGCGGCTTGCGGCGGCCTTTCAGGCGCCGCTCGTGCTGGACGAGCAGACGGTCGATTTGAGCGCGGGCATGGGCGTTGCGGTGTGGCCCGACGATGGCGCCGACGCCGATACGCTACTCGGGCGGGCCGAGATTGCGATGCGGGCCGCCAAGGCGCGCGCCGAGCACTGCTTGCGCTATGACGCCGCGCTCGATGCCGGCAGCGCGCAGACGCTGTCGCTGCTGAGCGACCTGCGTCAGGCGGTCGACCGGCACGAGCTGCGCTTGTATCTGCAGCCCAAGATCGACGTGCGCACCGGGGCCGTGGTTGCCGCCGAGGCGTTGGTGCGCTGGCACCACCCCCGGCGCGGCCTGGTGCCGCCGATGCAGTTCATCCCGTTTGCCGAGCAGACGGGGTTCGTGCGGGCGTTGACGCGCTGGATGGTGGA
>DYIC01000024.1:0-23113 GCA_020723845.1 Hydrogenophaga sp. | reverse complement strand
ACCATCGACCTGGCGCACAACCTGGGGTTGTCGGTGGTGGCCGAAGGGGTGGAAAACGCAGCCATCCTGGTGGCACTGCGCGACCTGGGCTGCGACGAGGCGCAGGGCTACCACATCGCGCGGCCCATGCCGGTGGACGACTGGGCGGCTTGGTGCCGCACCTGGCGCAGCACGGGGTCACCCGCCGCGCCCCCGTCGGGTACAGTGGCGGCATGACCATCCGTTTGAACAAGCGCTTGGCCGACCTCGGCCTGTGTTCGCGCCGCGAGGCCGACGAGTGGATCGCGCGTGGCTGGGTGCGCGTCAACGGGCACCCCGCCACGCTGGGGCAGACTGTCACCGAGGCCGATCGCATCGACGTGGCGGCGCCTGCCCGCGCCCAGCAGCGCGAGCGGGTGACGATCGTGTTGCACAAACCCGTCGGCTACGTCAGCGGTCAGCCCGAGGACGGCCACCCCAGCGCGGCCACGCTGATCCGGCCACAGACCCGCTGGTGCGAGGATCGGTCGCGGCGGCGGTTTCAGCCGGCCCACGCGCGTGGGCTTGCGCCCGCGGGCCGGCTGGATATCGATTCCACGGGGCTGCTCGTGCTCACGCAAGACGGCCGGGTGGCCAAGGCGCTGGTGGGCGAGCACTCGACGGTGGACAAAGAGTATCTGGTGCGCGTGCAGTGGGGGGCGCCGGGTTCGGCGGGGGTGGTGGCGCGCAACGTGCAGGCGGTCTTTCCGCCGCAGCGCTTGGCGCTGTTGCGCCACGGGCTGGCGCTCGACGGTGTGGCGCTGCGGCCCGCCCAGGTCGAGTGGGTCAATCCCGAGCAGTTGCGCTTCGTGTTGACCGAGGGCCGCAAGCGCCAGATCCGCCGCATGTGCGAGCAGGTGGGTCTGCACGTGGTGGGCCTCAAGCGCGTGCGCATCGGCGGCGTGACCTTGGGGGCATTGCCGCCGGGCCAGTGGCGCTACCTGGGGGAGCACGAACGCTTCTGAGGCGGTGCCGCAGCGGCCGGGGCGGCCGTGAGCTGGCCTCTTGAAATACGGGCGCTCTGTCCCCAGTGTCCTATTGTTGCGGGGCGGGCGGATGACGAGCCGTATGTTCCCGCAGGGCTTTACCCGTTTTCGGTTGTAACGGACGTCTGATTCATGAGCAAACACACCCACGCGTTTCAGGCCGAAGTGGCCCGGCTGCTGCACCTGGTCACGCACTCGCTGTACTCCAACCCCGACATCTTTTTGCGCGAGCTGATCTCCAACGCATCCGACGCGTGCGACAAGCTGCGCTTCGAGGCACTGGCCAACCCCGCGCTGTACGAGGATGCGCCCAACCTCGATATCCGGGTCACGTTCGACAAGGCGGCCAAGACCATCACCATCACCGACAACGGCATCGGTCTGAGCGAGGCGGAAGCCATCGAACACCTGGGCACCATCGCCAAAAGTGGCACGCGCGAGTTTTTGCAGCGGCTCTCGGGTGACCAGCAGCAAGACGCACAGCTGATTGGCCAGTTTGGCGTCGGTTTTTACTCGGGCTTCATCGTCGCCGACCGCATCACGGTGGAAAGCCGCCGCGCGGGCCTGGCGCCCGAGCAGGGCGTGCGCTGGAGCAGCGACGGTACGGGCGCTTTCGAGACCGAGGCCATCACCCGCGCCGCGCGCGGCACCAGCGTCATCTTGCACCTGCGCGACGACAAGAGCGAATACCTCAACCGCTGGAAGCTCAAGTCCATCATCGGCAAATACTCAGACCACATCTCGCTGCCGATCCTGATGCCCAAGGAGCAATGGGACAAGGACAAGGGCGAGTACGTGCTGCTGGACGAGTGGGAGCAGGTCAACGCCGCCAGCGCCCTGTGGACGCGGCCCAAGAAGGACATCAGCGACGAGCAGTACATCGAGTTCTACAAAACCATCGCCCACGACGACGAGCCACCGCTGGCCTGGAGCCACCACCGGGTAGAGGGCAGCACCGAGTACACCCAGCTGCTCTATATTCCGGCCAAGGCGCCGTTCGACCTGTGGAACCGCGACAAGCGCGCGGGTGTCAAGCTCTACGTCAAGCGCGTCTTCATCATGGACGACGCCGAAGCGCTCATGCCCACCTACCTGCGCTGGGTCAAGGGCGTGGTCGATTCGGCCGACCTGCCGCTCAACGTCAGCCGCGAGCTGTTGCAGGAAAGCCGCGACGTCAAAGCCATCCGCGACGGCAACACGCGCCGCGTGCTCGCCATGCTGGAGGATTTGGCCGCCAAGGACCGCCTGCCCGAGGGCGAGGCGTGGGATGCGCTGTCCGACGACGAAAAGGCCCAGGCCCAGCGCGACGCCGGTCGCTACACGCGCTTCTGGGCCCAGTTCGGCGCCGTGCTCAAGGAAGGGCTGGGCGAGGACTTCGCCCACCGCGAGCGCATCGCCCGCCTGCTGCGCTTTGCCTCCACCCAGAGCGACGCGCCCACCGTCAGCCTGGCCGACTACAAGGCGCGCATGAAGGAGGGGCAAAAGGCGATTTACTACCTGACCGCCGACACGCTGGCCGCGGCCAAACACAGCCCGCAGCTCGAGGTGTTTCGCAAGAAGGGTATCGAGGTGCTGCTGATGACCGACCGCGTGGACGAGTGGGCGCTGTCGTTTTTGCACGAGTTCGATGGCACCCCGCTGCGTTCCGTGGCCAAGGGCGCGGTGGATTTGGGCGAGCTGCAAGACGAGGCCGAGAAACAAGCGGCCGAACAAGCCGCCGAGGCATTCAAGCCCGTGCTCGAGCGCCTGCGCGATGCGCTCAAAGACCGGGCCAAGGACGTGCGCGTGACCAGCCGCCTGGTCGAGTCGCCCGCCTGTTTGGTGGTGGACGATGGCGAGTATTCGCTCCAGCTGGCGCGTCTGCTCAAGGCCGCGGGTCAGAAGGCGCCGGAGGTCAGACCCATCTTGGAAGTCAACCCCGAGCACGCGCTGGTGAAAAAGCTCGCCGACGCAGGGGAGCGCTTCGACGACTACGCGCACATCTTGTTCGACCAAGCGCTGCTGGCCGAGGGCGGCCTGCCCGAGGACCCGGCGGCCTACGTGCGCCGCGTCAACGCGCTGCTGGCGTGACGGCAGGCACCGCCGCCGTCAGCCGGCGCTGGGCTGGCCCAGCGTGCCCGTCCACTCGATGATCTTGCGGTGGTCGGGCGGCAGCAGGGTGTAGCGGATGCCCTCGGCGCTGAGCAGGTTGCGCATTTCGGCATCGATCTGGCGCGCCCGGGTTTCGTCCTGCAGTCGGCCAGCCCGAATGTAGGGCTTGTCCGGGTCGCGCTCGGCGAACACGTTGATGTGGTCGAACTGGTGGTACCACGCCAGGATCTGTTTGCGCGTCTTTTCGACGTCGCAGATATTGTCCGGGTAGTGCGCGTTGTAGTACAGCAGCTGCGGCAGTCCGCCCTCCGTGACCAAGTATTGCACCTGGCCGTCGAGGGCGGCCAGCATGTTGTACTGCAGCAGCGCGATGTCGTACTGGTTGCGCAGCGCGTCGGTGTCGCCCTGCCAGACCA
Organism: Hydrogenophaga sp.; assembly: GCA_020723845.1. Classification (GTDB taxonomy): domain Bacteria; phylum Pseudomonadota; class Gammaproteobacteria; order Burkholderiales; family Burkholderiaceae_C; genus Tepidimonas. The sequence goes on along the minus strand of DYIC01000024.1, from coordinate 19,602 downwards.
GCGCCTTGGCCACTTCCGGCACCAGCTCCACGGTCTTGTGCATCAGGTGCAATTTGAGCACGATGGCCGAGGAGTACAGCGATTTGTCGCAGCCTGGCCCACCGATGATGTTGATGACCTTGGTGGGGTAGCGTCGCAGTTTGTTTTCTGGCAGCTTCGGGGTGGTGTAGCCGACGATGGTACCCATGGCAGTCTCCTCTGCTCGACCGGCTCGACGCCGCCACACGCGGCGAGCACCGGTGCCCCATGCTAGCACCATTGGCGCGGCGACGCGACGCCCGCGCGTATGATCGCCGCATGTCCCGCGCCCGCCATCGCCCACCCGCGGCCAGCCTCGCCCCCGACGTGCTGGCCGAGCTGTACGCCGGCCAGTCGGTCGCCTTGCTGCAGGAGCTGCATATCCTGACGCGCGACGCCCGACTCAATCAGGACTCGCGCCGCAAGCTCAAGCAGGTCAACCACCTGCTGCAGTTCATTGAGCCGTTGCTACAGCAAGCGCTGCAGGCGCGCGGCGACGTGACGCTGGTGGACCACGGCGCGGGCAAGTCTTATTTGGGGTTTTTGCTCTACGACCGGTTTTTTGCCCAGCGCGCGGTCGGCACCGTGTGGGGGGTCGAGGCGCGCGCGGAGTTGGTCGCGCGCTCGGCTGACCTGGCACAGCGCTTGGGTTTTGCGCGCATGCGCTTCGTGGCGGCGACGGTGCGCGACGCGATGGCGGCGCTGCCCGCGACGGTGGACGTGGTCACCGCGCTGCACGCCTGCGACACCGCCACCGACGACGCGATCGACTTCGCGCTGCAGCGGCAGGCGCAGGCGATCGTGGTCGTGCCCTGCTGTCAGGCCGAAGTGGCGGCCGCGCTGCGCCGCCACAAGGCGCTGCAGCTGGCGCGCACGCCGCTGGCCGAGCTGTGGCGGCACCCGCTGCACACGCGCGAGTTTGGCAGCCAGGTCACCAATGTGATGCGCTGCCTGCGGCTGGAGGCGATGGGCTACGACGTGACCGTGACCGAGCTCGTGGGCTGGGAGCACTCGTTGAAAAACGAGCTGATCCTGGCGCAGCGCACGGGACGCCGCAAGCGCAGCGCCGCCGAGCGGCTGGCGCGCATGCTCGATGAACTGGGGCTGGCGGAACTGCGTGCGCGTTTTGCGGTCGCATGACCATGGCAGGTTTCGATTCGATACGGGCCGCACTGCTGGGCTGGCCTGCGCTGCTGTGGTTGGCATGGTGGCTGGGGGAGCGCTGGCAGCCGCACGGCGTGCCGCGGGTGAGCGTTTACGTGGCCGTTGGCCTTGCGGGCAGCGCCATCGGGCTTGCCGTGGGCTTGGATGCCGACAGCGGCGGGCCGGCGTTGCTCGCGCAGCTTGCGCTGTCGCTGGTGTTGTTCGAGCTGGGCTGCCGCATCCACCTGGGTTGGTTTCGGCGCAACCCGTGGGTGCTGCTGATCGGGCTGTTGCAGTCGGTGGTGATTTTCGTCGCCGTGCTGTGGGCCTTGGCCGCCGCCGGGTTGGGGGGGCAGTGGCGTCCGCTGCTCGCCGCCGTTGCGGTGGCGGCGTCGCCGGCCAGCTTGCTGCGTGTGGCCAATGACTTGCGTGCCGCCGGGCAGGTGACCGAGCGCGTGTTGCACCTGGCCGCTATCCAGTGTGTGGTGGCGGTATTGCTCGTCAAAGGGGTGACCGGCCACTGGTACCTGAGCGAGGCGGGGGATTGGGCGCAGGCCGCCCTCGGCAGTGTGTATGCGGTGGGCATCTCGATCGCGCTGGGTGTGGCGCTGGCCATCGTGGTAGCGGCCCTGCTGCGCGGGCCGTTCACGTCACCCGCAGCACCCACGGTGGGCTACGCGTTGGCACTGGTGTGGCTGACGGTGGTGTCCGACGCGCTGCACCTGTCGCCGCTGCTGGCGGCGCTCAGTTTTGGCGTCGCTTTGCGCGAGCGGCGCGTGTTCGTGGCCAACGCACAGCGCGACTTCGGCTCGCTGGGCCTGCTGCTGGGTGTGTTTCTGTTCGTCTATGTCGGCTCGCGTTTGTCGTGGGATGCGCTGACACAGGGCGCCGTTTGGGGCGTGGCCGCCGTCGTCTTGGCCGCCCGGATTCTGATCCCCGTGGCCATCCACGCGATGTTGGCCGTACCCAGCGGCACCACGCCGCGCAAAGGGGCGCTGACCGGTGTGGCGCTGGTGCCGATGTCGGCCATGACGCTGTTGCTGCTCGAGCGCAGTATCGTGCTGGGCCTGCCGCCAGCGGCCGAGGCCCTGTGGTTTCTGTCCGCCGCACTGTTGTGGTTGGAGTTGTGCGGTCCGTGGGTCACGCAATGGGCGCTGGTTGCCGCGCGCGAGGCTGGCTCGCCATCGAGGGGGCCGGCCACGGCGTCCGTCCCCCCGAGTCCGCCCCCGCGTTGAGGAGCCCGCCATGCCGCTGGAGCCGTTCAAGACCTCCGCTGCGCTCTCCATGGGCGTCGAGCTCGAACTGCAAATCGTCAACACCTACGACCAGGACCTCTCCAGCAGCGCCGACGACTTGCTGGCGCTGCTGCAGCGTGCGCCGTTTCCGGGCACCGTCACGCCCGAGATGACGCAAAGCATGATCGAGATCGCCACTGGCGTGCATACCCGCCACGGCGAGCTGCTGGCGCAGCTGCGCGCGATCCGCGACACGCTGGTGGCAGCGGCCGACCGGCTCAATGTCGAGCTCGCGGGTGGCGGCACCCACCCGTTTCAGCGCTGGTTCGAGCAGCGCATCTTCGACAAGCCGCGCTTCCAGCAGCTGTCGGGCCTGTACGGCTATTTGGCCAAGCAGTTCACCGTGTTCGGGCAGCACGTGCACATCGGTTGTCGCTCGGCGGACGAGGCGTTGTTTCTGCTGCATGCGCTCAACCGTTACGTGCCGCACTTCATCGCGCTGTCGGCGTCGTCGCCGTTTTTTCAGGGGGTCGATACGCTGTTCGACTCGGCGCGGTTGAACTCGGTGTTTGCGTTTCCCCTCAGTGGCCGTGCACCCTTCGTGCTGAGTTGGGAGGCATTCGAGCAAGGCTATTTCCGCAAGATGGAGTCCACCGGGGTCGTGAAGTCGATGAAGGACTTCTACTGGGACATCCGCCCCAAGCCCGAGTACGGCACGATCGAACTGCGCGTGTGCGACACACCACTGACCGTGGAGCGCGCGGCGGCGCTGGCTGGCTACCTGCAAGCGTTGTGTCGGCACTTGCTCGAGGGCGGCGACCCCGCGCCCGTGGAGGATGACTACCTCGTTTACACGTACAACCGTTTTCAGGCCTGCCGCTTCGGGCTCGAGGGCACGCTGGTGCACCCGCGCACGCGCGAGGCCCTGTCGTTACGCGAGGATATCTTGGCCACCGTACGTCGCCTGCGCCCGCACGCCCAGGTGCTGCAGAGTGACGAGGCACTCGACGAGATCGAGCGCGTCGCGGGCATGGCTGGCAATCACGCCAGTTTTTTGCGCGCGCAGTACGCCCGCAGCGGCAGCATCCAAGGCGTGGTGCGTGCCGCCGTCGACGCCTGGCGCCGACCGTGCTAAGCTGGCGCGGTCTGCCGCGGCGCGTCACCCGCGCCGTGGGTCACCACAGGAGAGTCGTCCATGCCAGGTTTGCTGCCCCACGTCGACCCCGATGGGTTGCTCGAATTTTCGGTGGTATACACCGACCGCGCGCTCAACCACATGTCCCGGCGCTTCCAGCGTGTCATGACCGATATTTCGGGCATCCTCAAGGAGGTCTACGGCGCGCATTCGGTGGCGCTCGTGCCGGGAAGCGGCACGTTTGGCATGGAGGCGGTCGCGCGCCAATGGGCCACCGACCGCCGCGTACTGGTGCTGCGCAACGGCTGGTTCAGCTACCGCTGGACGCAAATCTTCGACATGGGGCGCATCCCGGCCGAGGCGCACGTGCTCAAAGCCCGGCGCGTGAGCGACGAACCGCAGGCACCCTGGGCACCCGCGCCGCTGGATGAGGTGGTGGCGACCATCCACGCGCAGCGCCCCGCGGTGGTGTTCGCCCCGCACGTGGAAACGGCCGCCGGCATGATGTTGCCGGACGACTATTTGCATGCCGTCGCCGAGGCGGTGCACGCGGTGGGCGGCCTGTTTGTGCTGGACTGCATCGCCTCCGGGGCGATGTGGGTGGATATGCGCGACAGCGGCGTGGACGTGCTGATTTCGGCACCGCAGAAAGGCTGGAGCGGCTCGCCCGCGTGCGCCATGGTGATGCTGTCGGCGCGTGCGCGCCACGCGATCGACGGTACGACCAGCACCAGCTTCGCCTGCGACCTGAAGAAGTGGTTGCAGGTGATGGAAACCTACGAACAGGGTGGGCACGTCTACCACACGACCATGCCCACCGATGCGCTGGTGCGGCTGCGCGACGTGATGCAAGAGACGCGCGAAGCGGGCTTTGCCGCCATGAAAGCGGCGCAGGCCGAGCTGGGCCGCCGCGTGCGTGCCGAGTTGGCCGCGCGCGGTTTGCGCAGCGTGGCTGCGGCCGGATTCGAGGCACCGGGCGTGGTGGTCAGCTACACCGACGATCCCGATATCGCTAATGGCAAAAAATTTGCGGCCGTGGGCTTGCAAACCGCCGCTGGCGTGCCCCTGATGTGCGACGAGCCGGCGGACTTTCGTACCTTCCGCATCGGCCTGTTCGGGCTGGAGAAGCTGCGGCACATCGAGCGCACTGTGGGGCATTTGACGCAGGCGCTGGATGCGCTGGGGCTATCGGTACGCGAGCCCAGCCTGGTCTGAACCCAGCCCTAGCCGAAAAACCGCCGCCGCGTCAGCGCCAGCGCCATCCAAAACGCCACTCCTCCATAGGCCAGCAGCACCGCCAGGTGCAGCAACGGTTGCTCGGGCCAACGGTCCAGGAACATCGGCCGCACCAACGCCACCGCATGGGTCAGGGGTAAGGCGTCGCTGATCGTCTGCACCCAGCCCGGCAGTTGCTCGCGCGGAAAGAACACGCCCGACAAAAACATCATCGGCGTGAGAAACAGCGTGAAGTAGTAGGTGAAAAAATCGTAGCCCTTGGCCAGCGCATTGAAGATCAGCGCCAGGCTGGCAAACACCGTGCCCGTGAGCCCCAGCACGGCCCACGCCAGCGCGAGCTTGGGCGTGTGGCTGATGCCCAGCGCCAGCATCACCGCCAAAATGGCGCTGACGGTAAAGAGCGCTTTGAACGCGGCCCACAGCATCTCGGCCAGCACGATGTCGTCCAGCGTGACCGGCGCGTAGAGGATGCCGTCCCAGGTTTTTTGGACGTGCATGCGCGAAAACGCGGAATACAACGCCTCGAACGTGGCGGCGTTCATCGCGCTCATGCAAATGCTGCCACTGGCTAGAAAGACCAGATAGGGCACCGCCTGGACCTCTCCACCGGGCAGCCGCAGATTGACGCTGCCCACCAGCGCCCCCATGCCGTAGCCGAATGCAACCAGCCAGATGAGCGGCTCGGCGATGTTGCCCACCAGGCTGGGGATGGCGAGTTTTCGCCACACCAGCAAATTGCGTAGCCAGACGGCCGCGAAGCGGCGTGTGGGACGAGGGGGATGCCAGACCGTGCGGGCTGGCGCGACGCGGGGTGGCTCTGGGAGGGTCGTGGGCGTTGCCATGGCGTCGATCCTACCCCTCCGCCCGAATCTGGCGCCCGGTCAGTTTCAGAAACAAGTCTTCCAGATTGGCCGGGCGGTGCAGCAGACGTAAACGCGGCTGCGCGCCCAGCGCTGCCAGCAGCGGGCGCGCGTCGTGCGTGTACAGAAACGCCGTCTCGCCGCTGACCTCGACGCGGGCAGCCAGCGCCCGCGCCTCGGGGGGGAGTCCTTGTCGTGCGTCGGCGTGGCCCTGCTCGCCGTAGATTTCCACCACCTCCGGCTCCAGGTGTTGGGCAATGAGCTCGCGGGGGCGGCCTTCGGCAATCTTGCGGCCGTGGTCGACGATGACCAGCCGGTGGCATAGCCGCTCGGCCTCGTCCATGAAGTGCGTGGTCAGCAAAATGCTCTTACCCTGCTGCAGCAGGCGCTGCAGCCGCTCCCACATCAGGTGGCGCGCCTGGGGGTCCAGCCCCGTGGTCGGCTCGTCGAGCAGCAGCAGCGCCGGGTCGTTCACCAACGCGCGCGCCAGGCTCAGGCGTCGGCGCATGCCCCCCGACAGTTCACCCGGGCGCGCGTCGGCCTTGTGCGCCAGCGCGGCAAAGTCCAGCAACTCGGCGATCCGTGGGCGCAGTTCGCGCGCCGTCAGCCCAAAATAGCGCCCGTAGACGAGCAGGTTCTCGGCGCACGTGAAGTCCGGGTCCAGCGTGTCGAACTGCGCCACCACGCCCAGCCGGGCCTTGACGGCCTGCGCGTGCGCGGGCATGTCCAGCCCCAGGATGCGCACGCACCCGGCATCGGGCACCACCAGCCCCAGCGCCATGCGCAGTGTGGTCGTCTTGCCCGCCCCGTTGGGGCCGAGCAGTCCCAGGCACTCGCCCGGCGCGATGGCAAACGACAGGTCCTGCACCACGGGCCGCCCGGCATAGTGCTTGACCAAGCCGTCGATTTCGAACAACGGGGATGTCATGAGCCGCATTGTGCATGGTGCTCTGGCTGTTCGCGGGTCGCCCGCGCCACGGGCTTGGTGCTACGATCGGCGCCCCATGCAGGTTTCGGAACGCGCAGCGGTGGCGCTGCAATACCTTTTGCCCAAGCAGGTGCTGACGGCGCTGGCGGGCGCGTTGGCGCGCCGGCCGCTCGGGCCGGTGACGCAAGTGGCCATCCGGCGCTTCATCCGGCGCTATGCGGTGGACATGGCCGAAGCGGCCCAGCCCGATCCGGCCGCCTACGCCACGTTCAACGACTTTTTCACGCGCGCGCTGCGCGCCGATGCGCGCCCGTTGGCCGCGGCCGATCTGGTGTGTCCGGTGGATGGCGCGATCAGTCAGTGCGGCGCCATCCAGCGGGACCGCATGCTGCAGGCCAAAGGCCACGACTACACCGTCGGCGCGCTGCTGGGCGGCGACGCCGCGCTGGCCGCCGCGTTCACCGACGGGACGTTTGCCACGCTGTACCTGAGCCCGCGCGACTACCACCGCATCCACATGCCGTGTACGGGGCGGCTGCGCCAGATGGTGCATGTGCCGGGGGATTTGTTTTCGGTGAATCCGACGACGGCGCGCGGGGTGCCGGGGCTGTTCGCGCGCAACGAGCGCGTGATCTGTGTGTTCGAAGGCGAGCGCGATGGCCAGCGCTTTCCGTTCGTGCTGGTGCTGGTGGGGGCCACCATCGTGGGCAGCATGGCCACCATTTGGCACGGGGTGGTCAACCCGCCGCGGCCCGGCATCGTGCGCCGCTGGGACTACGGCGACCGCGACATTACCCTGGCGCGGGGGGTGGAGATGGGCCGCTTTTTGTTGGGCTCGACGGTGATCGTGCTGCTACCGCCAGGCGTGGCGGCCCTGAACCCTGACTGGGTACCGGGCCGCCCGGTGCGCATGGGCGAGCCGATGGGCCGCTGGGCCTGACGGCGCCCAGCGCCGCGGGTCACTGAAACGCGACTTCGGCAAAACTGCGCAGCTTGCGGCTGTGCAGTTGATCGACGCCCGCCGCGCGCAGCCGCTCGATGGCGCGCAGCCCGATGCGCAGGTGTTGGTCGACGCGCTCGCGGTAGAACCGGTCGGCCATGCCGGGCAGTTTGATGGCGCCGTGCAGCGGTTTGTCGCTCACGCACAGCAGTGTGCCGTAGGGCACGCGGAAGCGAAAACCGTTGGCGGCGATGGTGGCGGACTCCATGTCCAGCGCCACCGCGCGCGATTGCGAAAAGCGCCGCTGGGGCAGGTTGTCGGGCAGCAGCTCCCAGTTGCGGTTGTCGGTGCTGGCCACCGTCCCGGTGCGCAGCACGCCCTTGAGCGCGGCGCCCTCCAGTCCGGTCACGTCGGCCACGGCCGCTTCCAGCGCTTGCTGGATTTCGGCCAACGCGGGGATGGGTACCCACAGCGGCAGCTCTTCGTCGAGCACGTGGTCCTCTCGCACATAGGCGTGCGCCAGCACGTAGTCGCCGAGTTGCTGGCTGGTGCGCAGCCCGGCACAGTGGCCCAGCATCAGCCACGCATGGGGGCGCAGCACGGCAATGTGGTCGGTGGCCGTCTTGGCGTTGCTGGGCCCCACCCCGATGTTGACCAGCGTGATGCCGCTGCGATCCGCGCGCACCAGGTGGTAGGCCGGCATTTGCGGCAGGCGCGGCGGGGGGCTGCCGGTGGGGCCGGTCAGCGCGCTGCGCTCGGCCGCCGTCAGCCCGGCGCGCCAGGAGACCACGTTGCCCGGCTCGACGAAGGCGACGTACTCGCTGTCGGGGCGGCTCATTTCCTGCTGCGCCAGCCGGACGAACTCGTCGACGTAGAAGCCATAGTTGGTAAAGAGCACGAAGTTTTGAAACCACGCGGGCGAGGTGCCGCTGTAGTGGCGCAGCCGCTGCAGCGAGTAGTCGATGCGCGCACCGGTGAACAGCGCCAGCGGCTGCGGCGCGCCCGGCGGGGGCGTATGGGTGCCGTTGGCAATACCGTCGTCCATCGCGGACAGGTCGGGCAGGTCGAACACGTCGGCCAAGCGGGCGCGGTGCAGGGTGTCGAGCTCTCCTTCGAAATGCGCGTCCTCGCCCAGCGCGAAGTGCACCGGGATGGGCTCGTTGCTGAGGCCGATGTCGAGCGGTTCGCCGTGGTTGTCCAACAGCAGGCGGAACTGCTCGCGCCAATAGTCGGCGAACAGGTCGGGTCGGGTCAGCGTGGTTTCGAAGCGCCCCGGGCCAGCGACGAAGCCATAGCTCAGTCGTCCCGCCACCCGGGCCTGCGGCAGGCGGGTGGCACGCTGCGTGCGCAGGCGCACGAAGGGGTAGGTCGCGCGCACACGTGCCAGACCCATGTCAGGATCGAGCGGCGCGCGCACATAGGCGTGTAGCTCGGCCTGCAAGAAGCCGACGGCGGCGTCGTAGAGCTGCCGCACATGGGCCACGGCAGCATCGGCATCGGTGAAGGACTGCGGTGCGACGAAGGGGGGCGTGCGCAAGGGCGGCACACCGTCAGTGGGATGGGGTTCTGAACGATGGTTCATGGTGAAGGCGATAGAGGGCTGCACGGGCCTGGTTAGCCGGTGGTCACCGGCTCGCGCATCGTGACGAATTCTTCGGCCAGGGTGGGGTGGATGCCCAGTGTGGCGTCGAACTGCGCCTTGGTGGCGCCGCAGCGCAGGGCGACGGCAAAGCCTTGCACGATCTCGCCCGCGTCTGGGCCTACCATGTGCAGGCCGAGCACCCGGTCGCTCGCGTCATCGACCACCAGTTTGACCAGCGCGCGCTCGTCGTGGTCGCTGAGCGTGTGGCGCAGCGGCTTGAAGGCGCTGCGGTAGATGCGCAAGCGCCGGCCCTCGGCGCGGGCTTGCGCCTCGGTCAGGCCCACCGTGCCGACGCTGGGCAAGGTGAAGACGGCGGTGGGGATGAGGTCGTAGCGCGCCTTACGCGCCGACTGGCCGGGGGCGGGCCCGAACAGGTGGTCCACCACGGCCATGGCTTCGGCCAGCGCGACCGGGGTCAGTGCCGCACGCGCCACCACGTCGCCCACTGCGTACACGCTGGGGACGTTGGTGCAGAAGTGGTCGTCGACCACGATGGCGCCTTGCGCGCCCTGCGCCACTCCCAGCGCCTCCAGGCCCAGGCCGTGCACGTGGGGCACGCGCCCGGTGGCGTAGAGGATGGCGTCGGCCACCACGTGGCTGCCGTCGTCGAGCACGGCGTGCAGGCCGTCGGCGGCGCGCCGCACGGCGACCACACTGGTGGCGAGGCGCAGGTCCAGCCCCTTTTTGCGCATCTCATCGGCCAAGAAGTGCCGCACCTCGTCGTCGAAGCCGCGCAGGATTTGCTCGCCGCGGTACAACTGCGTGACGCGTGCGCCCAGCCCCAAAAAGATGGAGGCGAATTCGCACGCGATGTAGCCCCCACCCACGACCAGCAAGCGCTGCGGGAAGGGCTCCAGGTCGAACACCTGGTCCGAGGTGATGACGTGCTCGCGGCCCTGAAAGTGCGGCACGTGCGGTGTGCCGCCGGTGGCGATCAGGATGCGCTCGGCACGCCAGCGCTGCGTGCCGGTGCTGCCATCGGGGCGCGGGGTGTGCAGCTCCACGGTATGCGGATCGGCCAATCGGGCCCAGCCGTGCAGCACGGTCACGCCGCTGCCTTGCAGCAGCCGTTCGTACACGCCATTGAGGCGCGCGATCTCGGCGGCGCGGCGGCGTTTGAGCGTCGCCCAGTCCAGGCGCGGCGGGTCGACGTGCCAGCCATAGCCGCGTGCCTCGTCGAATCCATGCGCGTAGTGAGCCGCGTAGTGGTAGAGTTTCTTGGGGATGCACCCCAGCGTCACGCAGGTGCCGCCGAGGCCTTCCAGGCCGCGCGCTTCGGCCAGGGCGACGCGGGCGCCGCGCTGGGCGGCCAGGCGCGCGGCGCGCACGCCGCCGCTGCCGCCACCGATGACGAAGAGGTCGAAGTCGAAACCGCTCATGGGGGTGGGATGTGAGATGGGCTGTTACGGTTGGTTGCAGGCGTTGCCAAACGGTTGCCGTCGGCCTGGCCCGAGCGGTCTATGATGCCAGCAAAGGAGCAATGGCGATGGACATCCTGGCGGATCATGGGCATCTACGACGCGTGGGGCTGGCGCTGGCGGTCTCATGGGCCTGCGCGGCCGCCCCTGGGGCCTGGGCGGCCAAGCCCGAGTGGGCCGGCCACGGCAAACCGGCGCATGCCACCCACCCGGCAGCGCCCACGCACGACGCACCACGCGGCGCGGTGGCTGCCACCAGCGGCAACGACGCGCTGTCGATCGCAATCGGCGGCTACTTTGGTGACCGCCAACGCGAGGCGGTGCGCCTGGTGTTCGGATCCCAGATCGCCCAAGGGCACTGCCCGCCGGGGCTGGCGAAGAAAAACAACGGCTGCCGCCCGCCAGGGTTGGCCAAGGCGTGGGCACTCGGCAAGCCGCTGCCGCCCGGCGTCGTGACCTACCCCTTGCCAAAGGAGCTGCAGCGCCGCCTTGGCGATCCTCCCCCGGGATACCGTTTCGTCCGGGTCGCGGCCGACATCCTGCTGATCGCGATCGGCACGGCGATCGTGGTCGATGCGATCGAGGATCTGGCGGGGCTGTGAGGGGGGTCACCCTCGGGCCAGCACCCGAGCCAAGTAGCGGCCCGTGTGGCTGTCGGGGTGTGCCGCCACGGCTTCCGGCGTGCCGCAGGTCACGACCGTCCCACCGCCCGCGCCACCTTCGGGCCCCATGTCGATGATCCAGTCGGCCGTCTTGATGACGTCGAGGTTGTGCTCGATGACGACAATGGTGTTGCCCGCGTCGCGCAGCCGATGCAGCACCTGCAGCAGCAGCTCGATGTCGGCGAAGTGCAGACCGGTCGTGGGCTCGTCCAGGATATAGAGCGTGCGGCCGGTGTCGCGCTTGGACAGCTCTTGCGCCAGCTTGACGCGCTGCGCTTCCCCACCCGACAGCGTGGTGGCGCTCTGGCCCAGGCGCAGGTAACCCAGCCCGACGTCGAGCAGGGTCTGTAGCTTGCGCTGCAGGGTCGGCACGGCCGCGAAGAAGGCGTGCGCCTGCTCGACCGTGAGGTCGAGGATCTCGGCGATGTGGCGCCCCTTGTAGCGCACTTCGAGCGTCTCGCGGTTGTAGCGGCGGCCGCCACAGACGTCGCAGGGCACGTACACGTCGGGCAGGAAGTGCATTTCCACCTTCACCACGCCGTCGCCCTGGCAGGCTTCGCAGCGGCCGCCCGCCACATTGAAGCTAAAGCGCCCCGGCCCCCAGCCGCGCTCGCGGGCGGCTGGGGTCTCGGCGAGCAGCTCACGGATGGTGGTGAACAGCCCCGTGTAGGTAGCCGGGTTGGAGCGCGGGGTGCGCCCGATCGGGCTTTGGTCCACCGCGATCACCTTGTCGAAGTGCTCCAGCCCTTCGATCGCTTCGAAGGGCTCGGGCTCATCGTGGCTGCGGTAGAGGTGGCGTGCCACGGCGCGCAGCAGCGTGTCGTTGACCAGCGTGGATTTGCCCGAGCCGCTCACCCCCGTGACGCAGATGAAGCGCCCGACCGGAAACGCCACCGTGACGTTGCGCAGGTTGTGCCCGCGCGCTCCCACCAGCCGCAGCGCCGCGCCCGTGGGCGGCGGGGTGTCGAGCGCTGGCCGATCAGCGCTGGCACGAGTGGCCTGCGTGGGCCAGCCGCCGCGCCGCGCAGGGGACGGCGCGGCGGCCGGTGCCGAGGGGTTGGGCACCCAGGCCAAGCGTCGCTCGGGCACCGGAATACGACGCCGCCCGGTCAGGTACTGGCCCGTGACCGATGACGGCTCGGCCGCTACCACCGTCCAGTGGCCTTGCGCGAGCACCTGGCCGCCGTGCACGCCCGCGCCGGGGCCCAGGTCGATCAGGTGGTCGGCGGCGCGCATGATGTCTTCGTCATGTTCGACCACGATGACCGTATTGCCCAGATCGCGCAGGCGCAGCAGCGTGGCGATCAGGCGGTCGTTGTCGCGCTGGTGCAGGCCGATGCTGGGCTCATCGAGCACATACATCACGCCGCTGAGACCCGAGCCGATCTGGCTGGCCAGTCGGATGCGCTGCGCCTCGCCGCCGGAGAGCGTGTCTGCGCTGCGCGCCAGGGTCAGGTACGGCAGCCCCACGTCGTTGAGGAAGCGCAGCCGCGCCTGGATTTCGCGCACCACTTTGCTGGCGATCTCGGCGCGCGCCCCGTGCAGCCGCAGACCGTCGAAGTACGCCAGCGCCTCGGCCAGCGTCATCTGGGTGATGGCGTGGATGTGGCGGCGCTGCTCGCCCTCGCCCAGATAGACCTGCAGCGCCTCGGGGCGCAACCGGGTCCCGCCGCATGCGGGGCAGGCATGGGTGCTGCGGTATCGGCCCAGTTCCTCGCGCACGGCGACCGAGTCGGTGTCGCGCCAGCGGCGCTCGAAGTTGGGCAGGATGCCCTCGAAGGGGTGGCGCTGGGTCACGCGCCGCCCGCCGTCGGCGGTGTAGTGAAAGGCGATCGTCTCGTTGCCGCTGCCGTGCAGCAGCACGTGCCGCACCGACTCGGGCAGCGCGTTCCATGGCGTTTCGGGGTCGAAGCCGTAGTGGGCCGCCAGGCTTTCGATGAGGGCGAAAGCGTGTGCGTTGCGCCGGTCCCAGCCTTTGATGGCGCCGCTGGCCAGGCTGAGCTCGGGGAAGGCCACCACGCGCGTGGCGTCGAACAGCTCGACGTGTCCCAGCCCGTCGCAGCGCGGGCAGGCGCCCTGTGGGGCGTTGAAGGAAAACAGCCGCGGCTCGGGCGGCGCTTGCGTGTGGTCGCACACCGGGCACGCGGGGCGCGCCGACCACGCGTGTAGCGTTTGCGTCTCCAGTTCGAGTGCGCGCGCCTTGCCGCCACCCACGCGCAGCGCGGCCTCGAGGCTGTCGGCGAGGCGTTGGCGTGCGTCGGGCCGCACCTTCAAGCGGTCGACCACCACTTCCAGCGCCGCGCCGGGGCGCAGGCGTTGGTGCGCTTCGTCGCCCTCGACCACGTCGCCATCGATGCGAAAACGCACGAATCCCTGCGCCTGCAGGCCGCGCAACGCGGCCGCCGCCCCGTCTGCATCGGGTGCCACCACCGGGGCCAGCAGCATCAGCCGCGCCTCGGGCGGCAGTGCCAGCAGCGCATCGACCATCTGACTTACGGTCTGGGCTTGCAGGGGCAGATCGTGGTGCGGGCAATAGGGCACCCCAGCGCGTGCGAACAGCAGGCGCAGGTAGTCGTGGATCTCGGTGACCGTGCCGACCGTCGAGCGTGGGTTGTGGCTGGTGGCCTTCTGTTCGATGGCGATGGCGGGGCTCAGTCCCTCGATCAGGTCCACGTCGGGCTTGTCCATACGCTCCAGAAACTGCCGCGCGTAGGCCGACAGGCTCTCGACGTAGCGGCGTTGCCCCTCGGCGTACAGCGTGTCGAAGGCCAGGCTCGACTTGCCCGAGCCCGACAGGCCGGTGATCACGACCAGCGCATCCTTCGGGATGTCCAGGTCCAGGTTGCGCAGGTTGTGCGTGCGTGCGCCGCGCACGCGGATGTAGCGCTCGGGCGGGGCTGGCGGGGGCGAGACGGGCAGCGGGGTCATGCGTTGGAGTGATCAAGGCCAAAGCCGGGCAACCCACCATCATAGGGCCGTCCCGGCTGTCGGCGCATGGCCAGGCCTGGCACGCCTTTGCTACACTGTGCGCATGTTCGCTGCGCGCAGCCTGTTCGACGCTCGCCGGGCGGCCGCCCTCAAGACCGGCCGCCGGGAGGCTTGGCCTTGGCGTCAGCCAACGACGCGCGTCTGATTCCCTCGAGCCCCTCTCGTGCGGCCGGGCTCCTGCCCCCTGGCAGTGGGATGTTCGAGCCGCCTCGCCGGTTGTCCCGACCGGCCCCGTAGGATCTTCACCGGCCGCGCCGACCGCCCGCAGTGGATCGCCGGCCGCCCCCCGCCCGGAGCCCGATTGCCGTGATCACCGAACAGGAATTCCGCCGCTTGGCCGACCTCGGCCACCACCGCATCCCGCTCGTCGCCGAGGCGCTGGCCGACCTCGACACGCCCCTGTCGCTCTACCTCAAGCTCGCCCATGCCAGCGACGGCGGGCGCAACAGCTTTTTGCTCGAATCGGTCGTCGGTGGCGAGCGCTTCGGCCGCTACAGCATCATCGGTCTGCCCGCGCGCACCTGGCTGCGCAGCAGCGGTTTTGGTGATGCCGCCCGCACCGAGGTGGTGCGCGACGGCGCCGTCATCGAGACAATTGGCGGCAACCCGCTCGACGCCATCGCGGCGTATCAGCGGCGCTTTCGCGTCGCGCCCCTGTCGGGATTGCCGCGGTTTTGCGGCGGCCTGGCGGGCTATTTCGGCTACGACACGGTGCGCCACATCGAGCCCAAGCTGGTCGGCACCTGCCCGCCCGACCCGCTGGGGTTGCCCGACATCGTGCTGCTGCAAACCGAGGAGCTGGCCGTCATCGACAACCTATCCGGCCGTCTGTATCTGATCGTCTATGCAGACCCGGCTGAGCCCGACGCCTACGCGCACGCCCAGCAGCGGCTGCAGGTGTTGGCCGAGCGCCTGCGCGCGCCGGTCGGCGTGCCGACGCTCGAGCCCGCCGCTCCCGTGGCCGCGACGCACGAGCGCACCCAGGCCGATTTCATGGCCGCGGTGGAGCAGGCCAAGGCGCTGATCCAGCAGGGCGATTTCATGCAGATCGTGATCGGCCAGCGCATGCACAAGCCGTTTGCCCATCCGCCGCTGAGCCTGTACCGCGCGCTGCGCTCCCTCAACCCCAGCCCCTACATGTACTACTACAACCTGGCGGGGGCGGACGCGCGCGGCAGTGATTTGCACGTCATCGGTGCCTCGCCCGAAATCCTGGTGCGGCAAGAGCGCACGCCGCAGGGCGTCAAGGTCACCATCCGCCCGCTGGCGGGCACCCGCCCGCGCGGCGCCACGCCCGAGCTGGACAAGGCCGCCGAGCAGGAGTTGCTCGCCGACCCGAAGGAGCGCGCCGAGCATGTCATGCTCATCGACCTGGCGCGCAACGACATCGGGCGCATCGCCGAGATCGGCAGCGTGCGCGTCACCGAGGCATTCGCCGTCGAGCGCTACAGCCATGTGATGCACATCGTCAGCAACGTCGAAGGCGTGCTGCGCCCGGGCCTCGACAACATGGACGTGCTGCGCGCGACCTTCCCTGCTGGCACGCTGACCGGTGCACCCAAGGTACACGCCATGGAGCTGATCGACCGGCTCGAGCCGACCAAGCGCGGCATCTATGGTGGCGCAGTGGGCTACTTGAGCTATGCAGGCGACATGGACCTGGCGATCGCGATTCGCACCGGTGTCGTGCACGACGGCACGCTGTACGTGCAGGCCGCGGCTGGCGTGGTCGCCGACTCGGTGCCCGCGCTCGAGTGGCACGAGACCGAACACAAGGCGCGCGCGTTGTTGCGCGCGGCCGAACTCGTCGAGGAGGGGCGGGTATGAGCCTTCGGTTATTGATGATCGACAACTACGACTCGTTCACCTACAACTTGGTGCAGTACTTCGGCGAGCTCGGGGCCGAGGTGGAGGTGTTTCGCAACGACGAGATCACGCTGGAGGGCATCGCCGCGCGCGCGCCCGATCGGCTGGTGATTTCGCCGGGGCCGTGCTCGCCGGCGGAAGCCGGCATCTCGGTGGCGGCGATTCGCCACTTCGCCGGGCGCGTACCCATCCTGGGCGTGTGTCTGGGGCACCAAAGCATCGGTGCGGCGTTTGGCGGCAATATCGTGCGCGCGCGCGAGCTCATGCACGGCAAGACGAGTGTCATCACCACTACGCAGAGCGGGCTCTTTGCCGGGTTGCCGCGCCAGTTCACCGTCAACCGTTACCACTCGCTGGCCATCGACCGCGCCACGCTGCCCGCGGTATTGACCATCACCGCTTGGTGCGACGACGGCGAGATCATGGGCGTGCAGCACCGCGAGCTGCCGGTGCACGGGGTACAGTTCCACCCCGAAAGCGTGCTGTCCGAACACGGCCACGCGCTGTTGCGAAATTTTCTGCTGGCCCCCTGAATCCGGCGGCCGCGCTGGGCCGTCCACCTAGCGTGCGCCTCGATTCCCGTCCCCTCGGAGGTCTTTCATGTCCCATCGCCACCACATCACGCCCCAGGAAGCGCTGCAGCGCGTCATCGAGCACCGCGAGATTTTTCACGATGAGATGCTGCACCTGATGCGGCTGATCATGGCCGGCGAGGTCTCGCCGCTCATGATTGCGGCCATCCTCACCGGCTTGCGTGTCAAGAAGGAGACGATCGGCGAGATCACCGCCGCAGCGCAGGTGATGCGCGAATTCGCCACCCCGGTGCACGTGCCGGACACGACGCACCTGGTCGATATCGTGGGCACGGGTGGGGACGGCGCGCACACCTTCAACATCTCGACCTGTGCCATGTTCGTGGCCGCCGCCGCGGGTGCGCGGGTCAGCAAGCATGGCGGGCGCAGCGTCAGCAGCAAATCCGGCAGCGCCGACGTGCTCGAGAGCCTGGGCGTCAACATCCAGCTGCCGCCTGCGGCGATCGCACGCTGCATCGAGGAGGTGGGCATCGGCTTCATGTTCGCGCCCAACCACCACCCGGCCATGAAAAACGTGGCCCCGGTGCGGCGCGAGATGGGGGTCAAAACGCTGTTCAACATCCTCGGGCCATTGACCAATCCGGCGGGTGCGCCCCATATCCTGATGGGCGTGTTCCACCCGGATCTGGTGGGCATCCAGGTGCGCGTGTTGCAGCGCCTGGGGGCGCGGCATGCGCTGGTCGTGCATGGCCGCGACGGCATGGACGAGGTCAGCCTCGGTGCCGCCACCTTGGTCGGCGAGCTCAAGGACGGCGAGATCGTCGAGTACGACATCCACCCCGAGGATTTTGGCCTGGCGATGGCCAGCCACCGGGCATTCCAGGTCGCCACGCCCGAGGAGTCGCGCGCGCGGCTGCTGGCGGTGCTCGACGGCGAGTCGGGGCCGGCCGCCGACATCGTCGTCTTCAATGCCGGGGTTGCGCTCTACGCTGCCGACGTGGTGGATTCCATCGCCGCTGGCATCGAGCGTGCCCGCGCGGCGCTCACCAGTGGCGCGGCCAAAGCCAAGCTCGAGCAACTCGTCACCACGGCGCACCGCCTGGGCGCGGAGGCTGCCGCATGAGCGACATCCTGCAGCGCATCTGCGCCACCAAGCGCGAGGAGGTCGCCACCGCCCGTGCCGCCGAACCGCTGCCCACGCTGCGCGGGCGCGCCGAAGCCGCGCGGCGCGACGATCCGCCGCGTGATTTCGTCGGCGCGCTGCGCGCCAAGGTCGCCGCGGGCCGCGCCGCCGTCATCGCCGAGGTCAAGAAAGCCAGCCCCTCCAAGGGCGTGCTGCGCGCCGACTTCGACCCCGCCGCGATCGCGGCCAGCTACGCCCGCTTCGGTGCCGCCTGCCTGTCGGTGCTGACCGACCAGCCCTATTTCCAGGGCCACCCGGCCTACCTGCGCCAGGCGCGCGAGGCGGCGGCGCTGCCCGCGCTGCGCAAGGACTTTATCGTCGACGCCTACCAGGTCTGGCAGGCGCGTGCGTGGGGTGCCGACGCCATTTTGCTCATCGCGGCGTGTCTGGACGATGCGCAGATGGCCGACTTCGAGGCCATCGCGCACGAACTGGGCATGGCGGTGCTGGTGGAAGTGCACGACGCCGCCGAGCTCGACCGCGCGCTGCGCTTGCGCACCCCGCTCATCGGTGTCAACAACCGCGACCTGCGCACCTTCGAGGTCTCGCTGGAGACGACGCTGAACCTGCTGCCGCGCGTGTCCGCCGATCGCCTGCTGGTCACCGAAAGCGGCATCGTGCAGCGCGACGACGTGCGGCGGTTGCGCGATGCGGGCGTGCACGCCTTCTTGGTGGGCGAGGCGTTCATGCGTGCGCCCGACCCCGGCTTGGCGCTGGCCCAACTGTTCGATCCGGCATGAGCGCGCCGCTGCCGCTGGCGTCTGGGGCGACGCCGCACCACCAGCCGTGTCCGGGGGCGCGCACCGGTTTCGTCTTCATCTGTCCAGGCCGGTTCGAAGCCCAGCGCGGCTACCCCTGCGCGGCGGGCACGGGCGCCAACCTGGCGCGTGCGCTCGTCGCACTGCAGCGGCTCGACCCGCATCGGTTCGCGTCGGCGCAGCGCGTGGACTACGTGGTGACCAACGCCTGGCCACGGGTCGAATATCCCGACTTGACGGGGCGCTCGGTGCCGACCGTGGCCGAGGTGCTGCAGCCCGACAACCTGGAGCGCCTGGCCCGCGAGCTGGCCGGCTTGCAATGGGTGGTGGCGTGCGGTGTGCAGGCGCACGAAGCGGTGCGCGCGCTGCGCGCCGACGGCCGGCTGCGCGCGGCGGTGGCCTGCGAGCGCCACTTGAGCCAGCGCAGCATCAACGGCATCCGCGGCGCGGCCGATACGGCTGGCCGCATCGCCCTGTGGGCGGCGTCGGTCGTTCAACAATTTTCAGCCCAGGCCGAAAACGGCCAACAAAACGTGGCATAATCTGGGGCTCTCGCCGGAGGGGTGCCCGAGTGGCTAAAGGGGGCAGACTGTAAATCTGTTGGCTTACGCCTACGTTGGTTCGAATCCAACCCCCTCCACCAGCGATGCCGGTTGTGTTGGCCAGAGTGAAGGCGGTGGCGGCCCGTGTCCGAATCTTGCGGGTTGGCTTGGAAATGGTCCGCGGGAGTAGTTCAATGGTAGAACCTCAGCCTTCCAAGCTGATGACGCGGGTTCGATTCCCGTCTCCCGCTCCAGCGACGCGCCGGTGACTGGGTTTCGCGAAGGTTTTTTGTGGTCGTCGCGAGGCGGTCGCAAGCCCATGTGGCTCAGTGGTAGAGCACTCCCTTGGTAAGGGAGAGGTCGGCAGTTCGATCCTGCCCATGGGCACCAGCACAAATGTCTTCGCCCCACGCAGGGGCGTGTGAGTGAGTTCGGCAAACATCCATTCGGAGCGGTAACGATGGCAAAAGAGAAATTCGAGCGGACCAAGCCGCACGTCAACGTGGGCACGATTG
>DYIC01000023.1:22315-31675 GCA_020723845.1 Hydrogenophaga sp. | reverse complement strand
GCCGAGCGCACGCGCGCGGCGGCCACCGCCGTCATATTGAGCACGCGCCGCACCGTCGCCGCAGGCGTCAGGATGGTGGCCGCGCCTGCCACCCCCATCAGGATGGGGCCAACCGTGACGCCGCCGCTGGTCGTGGTTTTCATCACGTTGTAGAGGATGTTGGCCGCATCCAGATTGGGGCACACCAGCAGGTTGGCGCTGCCCGACAGCGTGGAGTCGGTCAGGAAGCGTTGCCGAATCCCGGGGTCGAGCGCTGCGTCGCCGTGCAGCTCGCCGTCGCATTCGATGTCGGGGTGGGCGGCCACGAACAGGTCGCGCGCCGCGCGCATCTTGCGGGCGCTGGCACGTTTGGACGAACCAAAGGTGGAGTGCGACAGAAACGCCACTTTGGGCACGATGCCGAAGCGCTGCACCTCTAGCACCGCCATGGCGGCGATTTCCGCCAGCTGCTCGGCGCTCGGGTCTTCGTTGACGTAGGTGTCGGTGATAAAGATAGGGCCGCGGTCGGTGTTGACCGCGTTGAGCGCGGCATAGAGCGACGCACCGGGCTGACGCCCCAGGATGGCATCGATGCGCTCCAGATGGGTGGTGTAGGTACCCACCAGTCCACAGATGAGCGCATCGGCGTCGCCCAGGCGTAGCATGAGCGAGCCGATGATGGTGTTGGAGCGCCGCACCGCGGCCTTGGCCACCTCGGGCGTGGCGCCGTCTCGCTTGAGCAGTTGGTGGTAGGTTTCCCAGTACTGGCGAAAGCGCGGGTCGTCTTCGGGGTTGACGTTCTCCACGTCCACACCCAGGCGCAGATGCAGGCCGGCCTTGCGGATGCGGGCTTCGATCACGGCGGGGCGCCCGATCAGGATCGGCTGGGCGATACCTTCTTCCAGCGCCAACTGGGCCGCGCGCAGCGCGCGCTCGTCCTCGCCGTCGGCGTAGGCGACGCGCGCCTTGGGTTGGGCGGCTTTGGCCACGCTGAAAACCGGGCGCATCAAAATACCGGTCTGGTACACGAAGCGCTGCAGGCTGTCGCGGTAGGCCTCGATGTCAGCGATCGGGCGGGTGGCCACGCCCGAGTCCGCTGCCGCTTGCGCCACCGCCGGCGCGATGCGCAGAATGAGCCGCGTGTCGAAGGGTTTGGGGATGAGGTAGTCCGGCCCGAACTGTAGTTCTTGCCCGGCGTAGGCGGCGGCCACTTCATCGCTGATTTCGGCCTTGGCCAGCGCGGCGATCTCGCGCACGCAGGCCAGCTTCATCGCCTCGGTGATGCGGGTCGCGCCGCAGTCGAGCGCGCCGCGGAAGATGTACGGAAAGCACAGGACGTTGTTGACCTGGTTGGGATAGTCCGAGCGCCCGGTGGCGATGATGCAATCGGGCCGCGCGGCCTTGGCCACCTCGGGACGGATTTCGGGCTCGGGGTTGGCCAGCGCCAAGATAATGGGTCGCTCGGCCATGGTTTGCACCATCTCGGCGCTCAGCACGCCAGGGGCGGAGCAACCCAAAAAGACGTCCGCGCCGCGCACGGCGTCAGCCAGCGTGCGCGCGTCGGTGCGGCGGCAGTAGCGGCGTTTGGATTCGTCGAGTCGCCCGGCGAGCGCGTCCTCGCGCTGGTCGTGGATCACGCCCTTGGAGTCGCACACCAGGATGTTGTCCGCCTGGGCACCGAGCGCGACGAAGAGGTCTAGCACCGCGATCGCAGCCGCGCCCGCGCCCGAGACCGCGATACGCACTGCGTCGATGGGTTTGCTCACCAGCTCCAGCGCGTTGATCAGCGCCGCTGCGGAGATGATGGCCGTGCCGTGTTGGTCGTCGTGAAAGACGGGGATTTGCAGGCGCTCACGCAGTCGCCGCTCAATATAAAAACACTCGGGTGCCTTGATGTCTTCCAGATTGATGCCGCCCAGCGTCGGCTCCAGCGCGGCGATGATGTCGACGAGCTTGTCGGGGTCTTTCTCGGCCAGCTCGATGTCGAACACATCGATGCCAGCGAATTTCTTGAACAGGCAGCCCTTGCCCTCCATCACCGGCTTGCCTGCCAGCGGGCCAATGTCGCCCAAACCCAGCACCGCGGTGCCGTTGGTGATCACACCCACCAGGTTCGCGCGGCTGGTGTAGTCGGCGGCCTTGTGGGGGTCGGCGGCGATTTCCAGGCAAGGGTACGCCACTCCGGGCGAGTAGGCGAGGCTGAGGTCGCGCTGGTTGGACAGCGCCTTGGTTGGCGTGACCGAAATCTTGCCACGGGTGGGGGTGCGGTGGTATTCGAGTGCGGCGTCGCGCAGGGCTTGTTCGGCAGGGGTCATGATGGATGGCGGTCAAAAATATGCCGACCTATAATAAATCAGCCATGCATCGACCCGCCTACCGCTGGCCCTATTGGCTGGCCCTCATTGCCATGCTGTGGACGTCGCTGTCCCCAGCACTCGCACGGGTGTGGGTGGACGAGAGGGTCGAGCGCATCGAGATTTGCACCAGTACCGGTGTCGTCTGGGTGTCTGCCGGTGCGCCGACGGACGGTGCGGCGGACGTCGGCAGTACCCCTACAGCGCCGGCGATGGCTGCCATGGCGTGCGACTGGTGCCTGTTGCACGCGGGAGCGTGGAACGTTCCACCGGGTGAGCACGTCGCGCCGGTCGCCTTCGCGGTAGCCATTACCCTTGCCGACGCGCCCATCGCTTCTGCTTTCGACGAAGATCATTGGTGGCGTCCCCAGCCGCACGCGCCACCGCTCCTGTCGCCGTCTCTGCGCTGATTGGGCGGCCAACCCTCGGCCCGCTAGGTGGCGGGTCGGAGTGGCCTGACGCAGAGGTCCGTCGGATGGCGGGCCGTTGGACAGGAGTGATCCATGGCATCGACAAACGATGCGCGCGCGCCGGGCCGTCGTCGGGTGCTTGGGCTTGCGGCCGCGTGCATGATCGTCGCAGCGGGACTTGCCGCCTGCGACCGCTCGCCCACCCCCGCGTTTCGGGGGATCGACGTCACCGGCGCGCCCTATGGGCGTGAGTTACAGCTGACCGACCAGTTCGGGCAGCGACGCACTTTGGCCGATTTTCGTGGCCAGGTCGTGATGCTGTTCTTCGGCTTCGTGCAGTGCCCGGACGTGTGCCCGACATCGCTGGCGCGCGCGGCGGAGGTCATGCAGCGGCTGGGGCCCGACGCCGACCGGGTGCAGTTGCTATTCGTCACCGTCGATCCCGAGCGCGACACGCCCGAGCTGCTGCGCGAGTACCTGGCCGCGTTTCACCCTCGCTTTCTGGGGCTGACCGGAACGCCGGACGAGATCGCCGCAGCGGCGCGCGAATTCAAGGTGTATTACGCCAAGGTCCCCACCGGTAGCAGCTACACCATGGATCACTCCGCGCAAACCTATCTCATCGACCCGCAAGGGCGGCTGCGCATCGTGCTCAAGCACGAGCAGTCGGCCGAGGATTACGCCCATGACGTGGCTGCTCTGCTGCGCGAAAGCGCCAGCGGCGGGTAGATGCCTTTTTTGTTTTTTCTCAAGGAGCCCAACCATGAATACCTGGACCCGCGTGACTGCCGCCGCTGCCACCGCCTTGGTTGCCAGCGCCGTATGGTCACAGACCGTTACCGTCGAGGAGCCGTGGGTGCGCGGGACGGTCGCACAGCAAAAAGCCACGGGCGCTTTCATGCGCCTGAAAGCCGACCAGCCGGTGCGCCTGGTGGCAGCCGCCTCGCCGGTGGCCGGTGTCGTGGAAATCCACGAAATGGCCATGGACAACAATGTCATGAAGATGCGCCAGATTCCCGGGCTGGACTTGCCCGCCGGCAAGACGGTCGAACTCAAACCGGGCGGTTATCACGTGATGCTGATGGACCTCAAGCAGCCCGTGTCTGCGGGTCAAACCGTACCGCTGACCCTGGTGTTCGAGACCGCGGACAAGCGCCGTATCGAGCAGCAGGTGCAAGCGCCGGTGCGGGCGCTGGGCGCCCGGCAGGAGCCGTCTCACGATCACGGCCACAAACACTGAGAGAGAACCGGGTTCGGTCCCGATTGGATCGGTGTGCGTTGCGATGTCGCGGCTCACCCGGGCAGCGTTGCTTCGGCGGCGGCGCGCTCGGGACGGCGGAGGGCGGTGGCGGGTGGCGATGCGGCCCCCGCGCCGCGCTCGAACGTGACCACATGATCCATCTCGACGCGGATGCCGATCCACTCGCCCACTGCATGGTCGTGGTGGGACGGCACGTGCGTCATCACCGTCTCGCCGCTGGCCAGCCGCAGGGTGTACAGAAACTCCGAGCCGCGAAACGCCTTGCGCACAATTTGCGCTTTGACCGGGGCGGCGTCGTCGTGCACGATGTCGTCGGCGCGCAGCAGCACATCGCACAGCCCGTCGGGATAGGCGGTGGGCAAGGGACATTCCTGCACGTCGCGCAGGTCGCCCAGCGGTGTCTCGACCACGACGTCGTCGCCCAGCGCGCGGATGCGGGCCGGCGCGAATACCCCGTGGCCGATGAACTCGGCAACGAACCGTGTCGCGGGGCGATGGTAGAGGGTGTAGGCGTCGTCCCACTGGTGCAGTCGGCCCTGGTGCATGACGCCGATCACGTCACCAATGGCAAACGCTTCCAACTGGTCGTGCGTGACGAATAGGGCGGTCAGGCCGGCCGCTTTGAGGATGGCACGGATTTCGTGCGCCAGACGCTCACGCAAATCCACGTCCAGATTGGAAAAAGGCTCGTCCAGCAGCAGCAGTCGCGGCTGTGGCGCCAATGCCCGCGCCAACGCCACTCGCTGTTGTTGTCCACCCGAGAGCTCGTGCGGGTAACGCCCCTGCATGCCGGCCAGCCCGACGAGTTCGAGCACCTCCGCCACACGCGCGCGGCGTTGCGGTGCAGGCAAGTGAGCCAGCCCGAAGGCGATGTTGCGTTCGACGTTCAGATGGGGAAAGAGCGCATAGTCCTGAAACACCATGCCGATGCGGCGGTGTTCGGGCGGCACATGCACGCCCGGGGCGCTCACCTCCTGACCGCCGAGCACGATGGCGCCGCCGCTCAAGTGCTCCAATCCTGCCACCGCGCGCAGTAGCGTGGTTTTGCCGCAGCCCGACGGTCCGATGAGCACGCCGATATCCCCGGCACGCAGCGCGAGCGCGACGCCATCGACGGCGGGCTGACCCGATCCAGGGTAGCGCACCGTCGCCTGAGTGATCGACAGTTCCATACGCGCATTGTAGATAATGCGTATTCTCATTTCTTGCGCCATGAAACCTGTCCACTCCACTGCTGTCAGCCATCTTGCTGCGTCGGTGCCTTCCGTACCCCCCCGGCGGCGCTCCTATGGGGTGGCACCCTCGCGTGCCCTGGCGCGGATCGGTTTGACGTTGTTTTCGCTGTGGCTCGCTCTGCCCGTGTTGGCGCTGCTGCTGGCAGCGCTCACCTGGGATGCGGGCTCGACCGCCGTGTTGCGCGAGATGGCGGTCACCGTGCTGCCCGACTATGTGCGCACCACGCTGTGGGTGTGCGCGGTGGTAGCCGTCGCCGTCGGCGTCGTGGGGTCGGCAACGGCCGTGGCCGTCACGGTCTTTGACTTTCCGGGCCGGCGCACGGCCGAGTGGCTGCTGCTGCTGCCGCTGGCGGTACCCGCTTACGTGGTCGCCTACGCTTACACCGACTTTTTGCAGTACTCGGGGCCGCTGCAAACCGCGCTGCGTGAGTGGACCGGCTGGCAAGGCCGGTTGTTGCCCGAGATCCGCAGCCCCTGGGGCGCGGCTTGGGTCTTTACCTTCACGCTCTATCCGTATGTGTATTTGTTGGCGCGCACCGCGCTGAGCGAGCGCGCCCCCCAGTTGCTGGAAGCCGCGCGGCTGCTGGGCGCGCCGCTGGGCCGGCGGCTGCGCGAGGTGGCGCTGCCGATGGCCCGCCCCGCGATCGCGGCCGGTGTGGCCCTTGCGCTCATGGAAACCTTGGCGGACTTTGGCGTCGTCAGCTACTTTGGGGTGCAGACGTTCACCGCGGGCATCTACAAGGCGTGGCTGGTGATGGACGACCGCACCGCCGCGGCACAGTTGGCCATCATGTTGCTGGCGTGGGTGGCGTTGCTGTTGTGGGTGGAGCAGCGCGCGCAGCGACGGATGCGCTTTGCCACCCAGCGTGTCGCGCGCGGCAGCGCGGAGGCGCAGCCAGTGCGCTTGCGCGGGGGGCAGGTGGTGGCCGCGTGGTTGGTCTGTGCGCTGCCCGTGATGTTTGGGTTCGTGCTGCCGGTGCTGTTCATGTTGCGGCCGTTGTGGCATGGCTGGGACGAGCTGCCGTGGCACGCCTTTGGGGGCTGGGCGCGCAACAGTCTGGTGCTCGCGGCAAGCAGTGCCGCGCTGGCCACGGCAGCCGCTTTGGCGCTGGCGCATGCGGCGCGCCGCATGCCCGGGGCGCTCACGCGGGTGCAGGTGCGCATCGTGGGCCTGGGCTATGCCGTACCCGGGGCCGTGGTGGTGGTGGGCCTGCTGCTGCCGGTGGGTTGGGCACAGGCGCGCTGGCCGGACAGCCATGTGGCGTACTGGGTCACGACCACCGTTTTGGGCATTGTGTGGGCCTATTTGGTGCGCTTTACCTCGGTGGCGCTGCAATCGGTGCAAAGCGGCTACAGCCGCATTCCCCGCAGTTGGGATGATGCGGCGACGACGCTCGGTGTCGCCGGTGCGGCGCTATGGTGGCGCGTGCATTGGCCGCTGCTGCGCCGATCCGTGCTGGCCGCAGCGTTGCTGGTGTTCGTCGATGTGATGAAAGAGCTGCCAGCAACGTTGGTGCTGCGTCCGTTTGACATGGACACGCTGGCGGTGGTGGCGCACCAGTTGGCGCGCGACGAGCGCCTGGGCGAGGCGGCGTTGCCCGCGTTGACGCTGGTGGCCGTGGGTTTGGTGCCGGTGATATGGCTCAGCCGTGCCATGCGCCGTGGCGAGGCGTCGGCGTGCTGATGACCCGGCACGCGAATGCGCTCGCCGACGGATGCCGGGTTGGTCCCCCCGCCAGGAATCGAACCTGGATTTGCCGCTTAGGAGGCGGCCGTTCTATCCATTGAACTACGGCGGGACGCGACGGCGGCCTGATGGTACACCATGGCCATCTGTCGATGGCGGGCTGCCGATGATCACTTCGACAACAACCGCATCGCGCTCTCCAGCCCCTGGAGCGTGAGCGGGAACATGCGCCCGCCCATGAGCTGGCGGATGATGCCGATGCTCTGCCGATACTCCCACACGCCCTGGGGCTCGGGGTTGATCCAGGCGAAAGCAGGAAACGCGTGCGTCAGGCGTTGCAGCCATTCGGCGCCCGCCTCTTCGTTGTTGTACTCCACACTGCCACCGGGTTGCAGGATTTCGTAGGGACTCATGGTCGCGTCGCCCACGAAGATCAGCTTGTAGTCCTTGTTGTACTTACGGATCACGTCCCAGGTGGGAAACTTCTCCGCGTAGCGGCGCCGGTTGTTCTTCCACAGATAGTCGTAGACGCAGTTGTGGAAGTAATAAAACTCCAGGTGCTTGAACTCAGCGCGCACGGCCGAAAACAGCTCCTCGACGCGCGGGATGTGCTCGTCCATGGTGCCGCCCACGTCCATGAGCAGCAGCACCTTCACGTGGTTGTGCCGCTCGGGCACCATCTTGATGTCCAGATAGCCGGCGTTGGCCGCGGTGGCGCGGATGGTGTCGGGCAAATCGAGCTCCAGCGCCGAGCCTTCACGCGCAAAGCGCCGCAGCCGTCGCAGCGCCATCTGGATGTTGCGTGTGCCCAGCGCCTGCGTGTCGTCGTAGTCGCGGTAGATGCGCTGGTCCCACACCTTGACGGCGCTCTTGCCACCACCCTTGCCGCCGATGCGGATGCCTTGCGGATTGTGGCCACCGTGGCCGAAGGGGCTGGTGCCGCCGGTGCCGATCCACTTGTTGCCGCCTTCGTGGCGTTCCTTTTGTTCCTCCAGCCGCTTGCGCAGCTCCTCCATCAGTTCGTCCCACTCCAGCCGCGGGGCGTTGGCCTTTTGCTCGTCGGACAACAGGCGCTGCAGCGTCTGGCGCAGCCAGTCGGCGGGGATTTCCTGGGAAAAGTCCGCGATCTGCTCCACACCGCGAAAGTACGCCGCAAAGGCGCGATCGAACTTGTCGTAGTGCCGCTCGTCCTTGACCAACGTGGTGCGCGCCAGGTAGTAAAAATCGTCGATCGAGCACGCCTGCGGGTTGCGCGGGCCGACCACACCCGCCTGCAGCGCCTCCAGCAGCGTCAGGTACTCCTTGACCGACACGGGCAACCGCGCCGCGCGCAAGGTGTAGAAAAAGTCGATCAGCATCGGGCGGTCAACGGTTGCGCTGGTTCATGAAGACGAGCTTTTCGAACAGCACCAAGTCCTGCTCGTTCTTGAGCAGCGCCCCCACCAGCGGTGGCACGGTCAGTTTGCCGTCGGCGGACTGCAGGCTGCTCGGGGCGATGTCTTCGGCCGCCAGCAGCCGCAGCCAGTCCAGCAGCTCCGAGGTGGAGGGCTTTTTCTTCAGGCCCGGCAGTTGTCGGATGTCGAAGAACGTGCGCATGGCGGCGCTGACCAGCTCGTCCTTCAGGCCAGGGAAGTGCACGTCCACGATCTGCTTCATCGTGGCCGGCTCGGGGAAGCGGATGTAGTGGAAGAAGCAGCGGCGCAGAAAGGCGTCGGGCAGGTCTTTCTCGTTGTTCGACGTGATGAAGACCAGCGGCCGGTGCCGGGCGCGGATGAGCTCGCGCGTCTCGTAGCAGTAAAACTCCATGCGGTCGAGTTCGCGCAACAGGTCGTTGGGAAATTCGATGTCGGCCTTGTCGATTTCGTCGATCAGCAGCGCCACGGGCCGATCGGCTTCGAACGCCTGCCACAGCACGCCCTTGACGATGTAGTGGCGGATGTCCTTGACCCGGTCGTCGCCGAGCTGGCTGTCGCGCAGGCGGCTGACCGCGTCGTACTCATAGAGCCCCTGCTGGGCCTTGGTGGTGGACTTGATGTGCCACTGCAGCAGTGGCATGTCGAGCGCGCGCGCCACCTCCTCGGCGAGCATGGTCTTGCCCGTGCCGGGCTCGCCTTTGAGCAGCAGAGGCCGCTGCAGGCGGATGGCTGCGTTGACCGCCAGCACCAGATCTGGCGTGGCGACGTAAGAAGGGGTACCCGTGAAAACCATGAGTTCGTCTGCCGTGATGAAGGGGAACGAGTCTATATAATCGGATGTTGATTTTTGTCAAACGTCCCTCTCATTGTGCTGGCAACATGAATCGAACGCTGACCCCATTGCTCAAAACCATTGTCGCGGGCGCGACCGTCGTCGCCGCTGCCGCTGTACAGGCCCAGACACCCGCGGGGGACGTCAAAGCCGGTGAGGCCAAAGCCGCGATGTGCATCGGCTGCCA
>DYIC01000023.1:0-22215 GCA_020723845.1 Hydrogenophaga sp. | reverse complement strand
GTGGCGGCTTTGCTTGAGAAAGGCGCCTGTGTGTCCTGCCACGGTGCCAATTTCAGCAAACCGATCGACCCCAGCTACCCCAAGATCGCTGGCCAGCACGCCGACTACCTGTACGTGGCGCTCAAGTCGTACAAAGTCGAAGGAAACCCGTACATCGGTCGCAACAACGCGATCATGGGCGGCATCGTCCAGCAGTTCAGCAATGCCGAGCTCAAGCAAATGGCCAACTACCTGGCGTCCATCAAGGGCGAACTGACGGTCAAGCCGCAGCCGCGCTTCCGCTGACTGCATCGCTCGCCACGACAGCGACAGCCCCGCACGCCCGTGCGGGGCTGTCGTCGTTTGGGGCATTCCCATGCCGCCACGCCGGGTTGGGCTACGGGAAAACCCTAGTGCTGGGCTGGTATAATTTTCGGTTTCGCCCAGGCCGCCTCGGCGTGCCTGGTGGTGCAACACGATTGGATGGGGGATCGAGCCATGCAAGGGCTTCATCTGACGGCTGATCTGTACGACTGCCGGGGGGCCGACGGTCTGATGACCGATGCGGCGGTATTGGCCGAGTTGTGCCGACGCCACACGATCGGGGTGGGGCTGACCCTGGTCGATGAAAAATGGCACACGTTTCCGCCCTACGAGGGGCAGCCCGGCGGGGTGACGGGGATGTTGCTGCTGGCCGAGTCGCACCTGGCAGTGCATACCTGGCCCGAGCGGCGCGCCGTCACGCTGGACGTGTACGTCTGCAACTTCACCACCGACAACTCGGCCAAGGCCGAGGCGCTGTTGCGCGAGATCGTGGCCGCATTCGAGCCGCAGCGCAGCGAAATCCACCGCCTGCAGCGCGGCAGCGAGCAGCGCCCCCCGCTCGAGACGATTCTGGAGCCGCTCAACGACGCGGGTGATGCCGTCTACGGCTTCGTCAGCAGCGAGCGCGTGCTGGCGCGGCGCAGCCCGTACCAGACCATTGAGCTGCTGCGCACGCCGCGCTTCGGGTTGGCGATGCGCATCGACGGGCACTTCATGACGTCGGAGGGCGAGGAGTTTTATTACCACGAATGTCTGGTGCACCCGGCGGCGGTCGCACACGGCGCCGTGCGCGACGTGCTCATCATCGGCGGCGGCGATGGCGGTGCCGCCGAGGAGGTGCTCAAGCACCGCAGCGTGCAGCGTGTGGTGATGGCCGAGCTCGACGGCGAGGTGGTGGCGCTGGCGCGCGAGCACCTGCGCGCCGTGCACCGCGGCGTGTTCGACGACCCGCGGCTGGAAGTCAAGATCGGCGACGGGTTGGCGTACGTGGCCGAGACGGCCGAGCGCTTCGACCTGATCTTGCTCGACCTGACCGATCCCGAGACGCCCGCGGGGTCGCTCTATACCGAGGCGTTTTTCCGCTCGCTGCGGCGCATCCTGCGCCCGGGCGGGGCGGTGGTGCTGCACACCGGGACCCCTGTCTTCGAGCCCGATCAGGTTCAGCGCATCAACGCCGCGCTGCGCACGGTGTTCGAGCAGGTGCACCCGTTTGGGCTGTACGTGCCGCTGTACGGCGCGTACTGGGGCTTTGCGGTGGCGTCCGACCGGCTGCAACCCCGTGCGCTGGATGCCGCGACGCTGCAGGCGCGGGTGGACGCCTTGCCCGACCTGCAGTACTACAACGCCGAGGTGCACCCGGCCCTCTTTGCCCTGCCCACTTACTACCGTCGTCTGGTGCAGCCCGAGGTGGCCGCCCCCGCGCGTGCAGCGCTGGCCGAGGCGGCGCTGTAAGCCGCCCCGCCGCTTCAGCCCAGCCGGGCGCGGTGGCGCGCGATCTGGCGCCGCACCTGTTCTGGCGCGGTGCCGCCCACCGTGTTGCGCGCCTGCACGCTGCCCTGTAGGGTCAGGGCCTGGAACACGTCGGCTTCGATCGCGGGGTGAAAGCGCTGCAGGTCGGCCAGCGGCAGGTCGGCCAAGTCCACGCCCAGCCCAGCTGCGTGTCGCACCGCCGCCGCGACGGTCTCGTGCGCGTCGCGAAACGGCACGCCTTTGCGCACCAGGTAGTCCGCCAAGTCAGTGGCGGTGGCGAAGCCCTTGCGCGCGGCGGCCTCCATCGCCTCGCGGTTTACGGTCAGGCCCCCCGAGCGCTCGCCCGTGGCGGGGTCGCGCTCGCCGCCGATCATGTCGATAAAGATGCGCAGCGTGTCGCGCACCGTGTCCACGGTGTCGAACAGCGGCTCTTTGTCTTCCTGGTTGTCTTTGTTGTACGCCAGCGGCTGGCCCTTCATGAGCGTGATCAGGCCCATCAAGTGGCCCACCACGCGCCCCGTCTTGCCGCGCGCCAACTCGGGCACGTCGGGGTTTTTTTTCTGCGGCATGATGGAGCTGCCGGTGGTGAAGCGGTCGGCCAGGCGCACGAAGCCGAAGTTCTGGCTCATCCACAGAATGAGCTCTTCGCTCAGGCGGCTGATGTGCACCATGATGAGCGAGGCGGCGGCGGTGAATTCGATCGCGAAGTCGCGGTCGCTGACCGCGTCCAGGCTGTTGAGGCACAGCTGCGGCTGGCCGTCGTCGTCCACCATGCCCAGCGTGCGTGCCACGCGCTCGCGGTCCAGCGGGTAGGTGGTGCCGGCCAGCGCCGCGCTGCCCAGCGGCAGCCGGTTGGTGCGTCGGCGCACGTCGCGCAGGCGCTCTTCGTCGCGGGCGAACATCTCGACATACGCCAGCAGGTGGTGCGCAAAGCTGACCGGCTGCGCCACCTGCAGGTGGGTGAAGCCCGGCAGGATGACGTCGATATGACGCTCGGCCACCTCGACCAGCGCGCCTTGCAGCTCGCGCAGCAGCGCGATCAGGCCGTCGATCTCGTCGCGCAGCCACAGGCGCACGTCGGTGGCCACTTGGTCGTTGCGGCTGCGGCCAGTGTGCAGCCGCTTGCCGGCGTCGCCCACCAGCTGCGTCAGGCGCGCTTCGATGTTGAGGTGCACGTCCTCCAGCGCCAGTTTCCACTCGAAAGTGCCGGCTTCGATCTCTTGCGCGATCTGCTGCAGGCCGCGGTGGATATCGGCCCCGTCTTGCGCGCTGATGATGCCCTGCGCGGCCAGCATCTCGGCGTGCGCGAGCGACCCCTGGATGTCGGCCTTCCACAGCCGCCGGTCGAAAAAGACGCTGGCGGTGTAGCGTTGCACCAGCTCGCTCATGGGTTCGGAAAACAAGGCCGACCAGGCCTGGGATTTGGCATCGAGCTGGTTGTGCGACATGGCAGGTCAGAGGACGGGCGCGCCGATGGACGAAGCTGCAGCGTCGGTTTATAAAGGCGGTGACGTATAAAGAGAAGGAAGAAATTGTACCGGCGGCACGGGCGCCGACGGGGTGGGGGTAGACACGATGGTCACTCGGGTGCTGGTGGTCGATGACGAGGCTTTGGCGCGCGAGCGCCTGCGCGATCTGCTGGGGCGGCTGCCCCTGGCACTGGAGGTGGACGAGGCGCCGGAGGCGCGCAGCGCCTATGCCCGGCTGATCAGCGAACCTTGGGATGTGGTGTTGCTGGACGTGCAGATGCCGGGGCTGGACGGGCTGGGTCTGGCCGAGCTGTTGCGTGGGCGACCGTCGGTGCCGGCCTTGATATTCGTCACTGCGCACGCCGAGCACGCGTTGCGGGCGTTCGAGCTGGATGCGTTGGACTACCTGACCAAGCCGGTACGGCTAGAGCGACTGCAGCAGGCACTAGACAAAGCGCTGCGCTGGCGCGCGGCGAGTGCCCCGGCCACTGGCGCCCCCACCGTGGCGGACGCGGGTGTCGGGGCGGGCAGTCTGGTCATCCACGAGCGGGGGCGCACCGAGCGCGTGCCGATCGCCGATATTGTCTACCTCAAGGCCGAACTCAAGTACGTGACGGTGCGCACGCGCGAGCGCAGCTACATCTACGATGGCTCGCTGCACGAGTTCGAGCGCGCGCAGCCCGAGCGCTGGCTGCGCATCCACCGCAATGCGTTGGTGGCGCGTGACCGGGTGCGCGCGCTGGAGCGCGTGCACGAACGCCCCAGCGCGCGCGCCGACGAATCGTTCGATGGCTGGGTGGTGCGACTGGACGGGGTGGAAGAACGGCTGCAAGTCTCGCGCCGCCAGCTGCCCGTGGTGCGCGAGGCGCTGCAGGGCGAGCGGCTGGCGTGCTAGCATCGCCGGCATGTCGTCCCCTGCACGCTCCGGGGCTGGGTGCGCCCAGCCCGACACTGCTTTCCCCCCCCTCGACCTGACCATCGCCACCCGCGAAAGCCGCTTGGCCCTGTGGCAGGCTGAGCATGTGCGCGACCATCTGCAACGCCTTGGGCACCGGGTGCGCCTGCTGGGCATGACCACGCGCGGCGACCAGATCCTGGACCGGGCGCTGTCTAAAGTGGGCGGCAAGGGCCTGTTCGTCAAGGAGCTGGAAGTGGCGATGGACGAGGGCCGGGCGGATTTGGCGGTGCATTCCCTCAAAGACGTGCCGATGGAGCTGCCCGCGGGGTTTCGGCTGGCTTGCGTGATGGCGCGCGAAGACCCGCGCGATGCCTGGGTGTCGCCCGTGTGCGACGGGCCCGAGGGCTTGCCCGCGGGGGCGGTGATTGGTACGTCCAGCCTGCGGCGGGTGGTGTTGCTGCGCGAGGCGCTGGCGCGCCTGGGGCGGTCGGACGTTTCCATCGAGCCGCTGCGCGGCAACCTGGATACCCGCCTGCGCAAGCTCGACGAGGGCCGCTATCACGCCATCGTGCTGGCGGCCGCCGGCCTGCGCCGGCTGGGGTTGGAGACGCGCATCCGGCGTGTGTTCGAGACCCGCGAGATGCTGCCCGCGGCAGGGCAGGGGGCGCTGGGGATCGAAATCCGCATCGAGCGTGACGACGTCGCCACCGCGCTGGCACCGCTGGCCCACTGGCCGACGTGGGCCGCGGTGGCGGCGGAGCGCGCCGTCTCGCGCGCGCTGGGGGGTAGTTGTTCGGTGCCTCTGGCCGCGCACGCCACCTGGGTCGAGGCGCCGCCGTCTGAGCCTGGTCAGTCGGCACGGTTGCGTGTCGAGGCCGCCTGGGGGGATGCCGAAGGGGCGGCATCGCTGCTGCTGCGGGCAGCCGTCGAGGCCGACGTGACCGATCTGGCCAGCGCCGAGGCCGCTGGCGCGCGCGTGGCGCAAGCCCTGATCGACCGCGGGGCCCGGATCCGCATGCCGGAGTAGGGCGCCGTGTCACCCGTCGCCGCGCCGCGCCCCACGGTGGTCGTGACCCGGCCGGCCGCGCAGGCGGCGCCCTGGGTGGCGGCGCTGCGCCAGGCCGGTTGGGCTGTGCTGCCCCTACCGCTGATCGACATTGCCCCGGTGGCGGACGCGGCGACGCTGCGCGCCATGATGGGGCCGTGGCACGGCTGGGCTGCGGTGATGGCGGTCAGCCCGGCGGCGGTCGAGGTGTTGCGCGCCGCCGGTGTGCCCGCGCCACCCGACGGCGTGCGCTGCTGGGCACCTGGCGAGGGCACGGCCCAGGCCTGGCGGGCGTGGGGGGTCGATCCGGGGCGCATCGATCACCCTCCGCGGGATTCCGCCCAGATGGACTCCGAAGCGCTGTGGCCGCTGGTGCGGCAACAACTGGCCCCCGGCGCGCGTGTGCTGATCGTGCGCGGGGCGTCGCCCGACGGGCGCACCGGACGCGACTGGCTGGCGCAGCGTTGCCGCGAGGTCGGCGCGCAGGTCGAGGAGCGCGTCGTGTACCGGCGCGTGCCGCCCACGTGGGACGCCGATCGCGCGCAGCAGGCGCGGCTAGCCGTGGGGCCGGGCGCGGTGTGGCTGTTCAGCAGCAGTGAGGCCATCGCCAACCTGCCGCAACTGCTGCCGCAAGCGCCGTGGGGTCACACCCAGGCCATCGCCACGCATCCCCGCATCGCCGACGCCGCCCGTGCCCTGGGGGTGGGTCGGGTCCACACCTGCCGCCCTGGGTTGCCCGACGTGCTGCAGGCCCTAGAATCCTTGGCGTGAACGATACCGTGACGCTCCCCCCAGAACCCGCGGCACCGAGCGGGGCGGTACCGCCGCGCCCGGCTGCGATGGCGGGTGGCGCTGCGCGCTGGTGGCCACTCGCAGCGGTGCTGGTGGCGGGGCTGTCGCTGGCGGCCAGCGTCGTGCTCTGGCAACGGGTGGCGCGTGTGCAGGAGGAGCTGGCCCGCCGCAGCGCCGATACCCAGGCCGACGCCGCCGCCACGCGCGCCCTGGCCGAGCAGGCGCAGGCCACCGTGGCCGAGTTGCAGGCCCGCATCGGTGTGGCCGAGCTCAAGCTGTCCGAGGTGTCGCTGCAGCGCTCGCAGCTCGAGGAACTGATGCTGTCGGTGTCGCGCTCGCGCGACGATGCGCTGGTGCAAGACCTGGAGGCCGCGTTACGCTTGGCCATCCAGCAAAGCCAGCTCACCGGCAGCGTGCAGCCCATCGTGGTCGCTTTGCAGGGGGCGCAGCAGCGCATCGAGCGCGCCGCCCAGCCGCGCCTGAACCCGGTGCAGCGCGCCATCGCGCGCGACCTCGAGCGTATCCGCGCGGCGTCGTTGCTGGACGTACCCGCCCTCGTGACGCGCCTGGATGAGCTGGCTCGCGGGGTGGACGAGTGGCCGCTGCGCGCCGGGCCGCCGTTGGACGAACCCGTCGGCACGCCCGAGCCCGTCGCCGCCGAGCGCGAGACGCCACACGAGCCCGAGCCGGCGGCTGCGCCGGCCAAGGCTGCCGACGATCTGTGGGCGCGCTGGCGGGCGGCGGTACAGCCTTGGGTCGAGGCGGGCTGGGCGCGTTTGCGCGCCGCCGCGCGCGACCTGGTGCGCATTCGCCGCATCGACCAGCCCGAGGCTGTGCTGCTGGCGCCGGAGCAGGCTTACTTCTTGCGCGAGAACGTCCGCCTGAGTCTGCTCAACGCCCGGCTCGGCGTGCTGGCGCGCCAGTTCGACAGCGCGCGTGCCGACGTGCGTGCCGTTGAGCGCCATCTGCGTCGCTATTTCGACACCGACTCGGCGCGCGTGCGCCAGGCGTTGCAGACGCTGGCCGAGCTGCAGCGCGACCTGCGCCATGAAACGCTGCCGCGTCCCGACGAGACGCTGGCCGCGCTGGCCGCCGCTGCCGGAGGGCGCTGACGTGCGAGTCAGCGCCCGTGCTGTCCAAGGGGCCGACGGAGGTCGACCGTGAGGGGCATCTTTGGCCTGTTGTTTATCGCGGCGCTGGCGGTCGTCGCGGCGCTGCTGATGGGCGACAACCCCGCCACCGTGACCCTCTTTTGGCCGCCCTGGCGCGTCGATGTCTCGTTCAACCTGGTCGTCATCGCCCTGGTGGTGGGGTTCGTCGTCGTCTATGGGGCGCTGCGCGGCGTCGCGTTGCTGCGCGAGTTGCCGCGCCGCGCGAGCCGCTGGCGCGCCCTGCAGCAGGAGCGCGCCACGGTTGGCCTGTTGCTGCAGGCCTGGGGCTATCAGCTCGGGGGGCGGTTCGTGCGTGCGCAAAACGCGGCGCGCGAGGCGATGGCGCGCCTGCGAAGCACCGACCGCGACGCCTTGCCGTACACCGACGCCATGTGGGTGCTGGCGCACCTGACCGCCGCCGAGAGCGCGCACCAGCTCAGCCAGCGCGAGCAGCGTGACGCGTGGCTGGCGGCGGCCATCGACCCCACGCGTTCGCAAGGGGCACCCGAGGCCCGCGAGGGGGCCCTGCTGCGGGCTGCCGAATGGGCACTGGACGCCCGCGACGCCGAAGCCGCCGCGCGCTGGTTGGCGGAGTTGCCCCAGGGCGCGGCGCGGCGCATCCAGGCGGTGCGGCTGCGGCTGCGGCTGGCCCAATTGCGGCGTGACAACCGGGCGGCACTCGACATGGCGCGCTTGCTGGCCAAGCACCGGGCGTTTTCGGCCGAGGCCGTGCGCACCGTGCTGCGCGGCCTGTGGACGGAAGCCCTACGTGACGTGCGCGATGAGGAAGGGCTGGAGGCCGTCTGGCGCAACCAGCAGGGCGACGAGCGCCGCGACCCCGCGCGTGCGCTGGCGCTACTCGCGCACGCCCAGCGTATGCGAGGGCAGGGACAGTTGGCGCCGGAAGGGCCGCTGCCGCGCGCGGTCGACGAGGCCATCCGCGTCGCCTGGGCGGGGTACGACACGCTGTCGGCGAGCGAGCGGCTGCGCGCCGTCGGCCTCGTGGAGCCGTGGCTGCCGCGCCTGGACGCCGCTTGGTTGCCCAGGCTGGAGGAGGCCCAGCGGCGCCTGCCCGCCGATGTGGGGTTGCAGTATCTGGCAGGGCAGGCCTACCGCGCCCGGGGCCTGTGGGGCAAGGCGCAGACGTTGCTGCAACAGGTGGCCCCGCGCCTGGACGAGCCCGAGCTGCGCCGCCGGTGCTGGTGCGCCTTGGCCGAACTCGCCGAGGAGCGCGGGGACGAGGCAGCGGCACGCGACGCGTGGAAACGCGCGGCGCAGGGTTGAGAGTAGGCGGCGGCCGGGCAGTGGCTATTTGGCCGCCGTTTCGCGCCGACGCAGGCGTTGACGGCGCGCCAGCCGCACCCTCCACACCCACAGCGCATTGACGAGACCATAGACCACGATCCCGGTCACACTGGCCACGATCGCCAGCCCCACGGCAAGCGGCTTGCCGATGCCGGAGACCCAATGCCAGAGGTTGGCAGCCCACGCCCACCAAGGCCGGTTTGCCCCATCGTCAACGGTACTCTCCATGGACGCGCCGGGGGTGGCCAGGACAATGCCTTGCGGCCCACTCGTTACACCCGGGCCGGGCTCGCTTTGCAAAACCCACGCCCCCAGCTTATAGGCTCCGTAGTACACCGGCCCGAACGTCACCGGGTTGGTGACCAACGTGCTGGCGACTGCCGCCGGCAGGTTGGCCCGCAGCAGCACGGCCAACGTGGCCGATGCCGGGATCTGGGTCACTGGGATCAGCAATCCAAAAAAGACCCCCAGTGCCAGCCCGAGTGCCAGCCCTTTGCGGTTGAGATGCCACAGCCGCGGATGGTGCAGATAGGGTGACAGCCAGCGCAACCAGCGCATGCCGAGCAACCGTTCGCGGCTGGGCAGCAGGGACAGGACGAGGTCTTTCATGGAGGGTCGTGTGTCGATGACGCGATTTTGACCGATTCCGCCGTCGCTGGTTCGGCGGGTCATCGCCCGTTATGCTCATGCCCCATGATGCGATGGGAAGATGTGTTGTATTCGCAGGGTTTCGGCACGCGCCGCGCCTGTCGGGCCCTGGTGCGGGCGGGCCTCGTCGAGGTCGGTGGCGAGCGGTGCCCCGTGACCGATCCCGATGCGCCGCTGCCGCCCGAGCAAGCGGGGGCTGGCTGGGTGTTTTGGGTGGACGGCCAGCGCTGGCCCTACCAGCCACGCGCGTACCTGATGCTGCACAAACCCGCGGGTTACGAGTGCTCGCGCCGCCCGTCGGCCTGGCCGTCGGTGCTCACTCTGCTGCCTGCGCCGTTGCGCCAGCGCCCCGGTGGCGCGGCGGCAGGGGTGCAGCCGATTGGACGGCTGGATCAGGACACCACCGGCCTGCTGTTGCTGTCCGATGACGGTGCCTTCATCCACCGGATGACCTCGCCGCGTCACCACGTGCCCAAGGTGTACGTCGTCACCTGTAAGCACGCGCTCGACGACACGCAGCTGCAGCGCCTGCGCGCGGGCGTGGTGCTGCACGACGATCCGCGGCCGGCCGTGCCGGTCGGCGTCGAGCCGATCGATGCCCATCGACTGCGGCTGACCTTGACCGAGGGCCGCTACCACCAGGTCAAGCGCATGGTGGCCGCCGTGGGCAACCGCGTCGAGGTGCTGCACCGCAGCGCCGTCGGCCCGCTGACACTGCCGCCCGACCTGGCCCCGGGGCAGTGGCGCTGGCTCGGTGCGGACGAAGTGGCGGCGCTGCAAGGCGCGGCGCGGTCGTGACGTCGTGCGGTTATGCTTGCGGTATGCGCGTCTTGCTCGGTTCTTTCTGGCGCTCGGTGGCCTATTGCCTACACCCGCGGGTGATTGGGCTGTCGTTGCTGCCGCTGGTGTTGATGGTGGCGGGGGCCTTCGCGCTGGGCTACCTGTTCTGGGATCGGGCCGTCGATGCCGTGCTGGCCTGGCTGGAGAGTTGGGCACTGGTCGAGTTCGTGCTGGGCTGGCTGGACAGCGTCGGTCTGGGCGCGTTGCGCACCGTGGTGGCGCCGCTGGTGGTGCTGGTGCTGGCCACGCCCCTCATCGTCGTCGCGTCCCTGTTGCTGGTGGCGTTTTTGATGACACCGGCCATGGTCGAGCTGGTCGCGCAGCGGCGTTTCCCGGACCTGCAACGCCAGCGCGGCGGGGGCTTTTGGGGCAGCCTGGGGTGGTCGCTGTGGTCTACCCTGCTGGCGCTGCTGATGCTGGTGCTGTCATTGCCCTTTTGGCTGATTCCACCGTTGGTGCTGGTACTGCCACCGCTCATCTGGGGCTGGCTGACCTACCGCGTTTTTGCCTACGATGCGCTGGCGGAGCACGCTTCGGCCGACGAGCGACGTGCCCTCTTGACCGCGCACCGCGTGCCGCTGTTGGTCATGGGCGTGCTGGTCGGCTTGCTGGGCGCGGCACCCAGCCTGTTGTGGGCGTCAGGCGCGATGTTCATCGCGCTGGCACCGTTGCTCATCCCGCTGGCCATCTGGATCTACGCGCTGGTGTTTGCGTTTGGCTCGCTGTGGTTCGCCCATTACCTGCTGCAGGCCCTGGCCGAGTTGCGCCGCGCCAACCCGGCGCCGTCCACGGTAGCATCGTCGGATCCGGCTGCGGCCGACGGTGCGGTCATCGACGTGCCGGCACGCCCCTTGCCAGCACCCCCTCCCGCCTCGGCCCCCAACCCTCCTGCGTCATGAAAGACTCTGCCGTGCCGGTGCGTGTGCCGCGCTTCGGTCTCATCGTCATCGGGGACGAAATCCTGTCTGGCAAACGGCAGGATAAACACCTGTCCAAGGTGATCGAGCTGCTAGGGGCACGTGGACTGGCGCTGTCGTGGGCGCGCTACGTGGGCGACGATCGCGCCGCCATCACCGATGTGCTGCGGCAGGCGTTTGCCAGCGCGGATGTCGTGTTTTCTACCGGTGGCATCGGCGCCACGCCGGACGACCACACGCGCCAAGCAGCCGCTGCCGCGCTGGGCGTACAGGCGGTGCTGCACCCGCAGGCCAAGGAACTGATCGAGCAGCGCATGCGCGAGGTGGCGGCCGAGCAGGGCGTGCCCTACGAACCCGATCGCCCCGACAACGTGCACCGGCTCAACATGGGTGTTTTCCCGGTGGGCGCGCGCCTTATTCCCAATCCGTACAACCGCATTCCGGGCTTCTCGTGCGATGGGCCTGGGGGTGGCACGGTTCACTTCGTGCCGGGCTTTCCGGTCATGGCGTGGCCGATGATCGAATGGGTGCTCGACACCCAATACCCCGCCTGCCACGGGCGGGCGGCGCAGGCCGAGCGCTCGGTCATCGTCTATGGCGCTATGGAGGCCGCCTTGACGCCGTTGATGGAGCGTATCGAGGCCGACTACCCGGGTGTCAAGGTCTTTAGCCTGCCCAGTGTCGACCACCCCGAATATGGGCGCCACATCGAGCTGGGCGTCAAAGGCGAGCCAGCGGCCGTGGCGGCGGCGTATGATGCGATGCGCGGTGCGTTGCTTGCCCAGTCGGCGCGGCTGGGCCCCGAATTGGTGCGCGGTGGGGATGCACCATGATGGGTCTTCCGCACCAAAATAGTGCCAAAGTGAATGACCGCTCTCATGGTGAGCATGGCCGGTGAGCGCTGGCATGGAAACTGCATTTCCCCCGCGACCGTTTTTCTTCGACCCGACCCTTTAGTAGGAGCATTCTGATGGCCAAGACCGTCGCTGACGTGATGAACATGGTGAAAGAAAACGACGTCAAATTCGTCGACTTTCGCTTCACCGATACCCGCGGCAAAGAGCAGCACGTGACCGTGCCCATCTCCGCCTTCAACGAAGACAAGTTCACCTCGGGCCACGCGTTCGACGGTTCGTCCATCGCGGGCTGGAAGGGCATCGAAGCGTCGGACATGCTGCTCATGCCCGACCCCAACACCGCCAACATCGACCCGTTCTTCGAAGAAACCACGCTCTTTTTGCAGTGTGATGTCATCGAGCCCAGCGACGGCAAGGCCTACGACCGCGACCCGCGCTCCATCGCGAAGCGCGCCGAGGCATACCTGAAGGCCTCCGGCCTGGGCGACACCGCCTACTTTGGCCCCGAGCCCGAGTTTTTCCTGTTCGACGGCGTGCGCTGGAGCACCCAGCCCGGGCACTGCTTCTACGAGATCGAGGAGTACGAAGCACCCTGGAATACCGGCGCGAAGTTCGAGAATGGCAACCGCGGCCACCGGCCGCGTACCAAGGGTGGCTACTTCCCCGTGCCGCCGGTGGACAGCACGCACGACATGCGCGCCGAGATGGTGTTGATCCTGGAGTCGCTGGGCATCCCGGTGGAGGTGTTCCACC
The DNA here is from genome assembly GCA_020723845.1 of Hydrogenophaga sp. Taxonomy (GTDB): domain Bacteria; phylum Pseudomonadota; class Gammaproteobacteria; order Burkholderiales; family Burkholderiaceae_C; genus Tepidimonas. The sequence continues at coordinate 9,767 of DYIC01000023.1, read as the reverse complement.
ACGAGGTGGCCGGCGCCGGCCAGTGCGAGATCGGCACCAAGTTCAGCACCCTGGTCGAGCGTGCCGACTGGACGCAGGTGCTCAAGTACGTGATCTGGAACGTGGCCAACAGCTACGGCAAGACGGCGACCTTCATGCCCAAGCCCTACCACGGTGACAATGGCAGCGGCATGCACGTGCACCAGTCGGTCTGGAAGGACGGCAAAAACCTGTTCGCCGGCGACGGTTACGCGGGGCTGAGCGATTTTGCGCTGTACTACATCGGCGGCATCATCAAGCACGCGCGCGCGCTCAACGCCATCACCAACCCGACGACCAACAGCTACAAGCGCCTGGTGCCGCACTTCGAGGCGCCGGTCAAGCTCGCGTACTCCGCCAAGAACCGCTCGGCCTCCATCCGTATCCCGTACGTGGCCAACCCGAAGGCGCGTCGCGTCGAAGCGCGCTTCCCCGACCCGATGGCCAACCCGTACCTGTGCTTTGCCGCGCTGCTGATGGCGGGGCTGGACGGTGTCGAGAACAAGATCCACCCGGGCGAGGCCGCGACCAAGGACCTGTACCACCTGCCGCCGGAAGAGGACAAGTTGGTGCCGACCGTCTGCCACAGCCTGGATCAAGCGCTGGACTACCTGGACAAGGACCGCGCCTTCCTGACCAAGGGCGGTGTGTTCACCGACTCCATGATCGACGCCTACATCGAGCTCAAGATGCAGGAAGTCACCCGCGCCCGCGTCGAGGTTACCCCGACCGAGTACGACATGTACTTCAGCCTGTAAGCGTGCGGATTGGCCCCGCTTGCAGCCGGGGCCAATGAGCGAACAAAGGGGCGGCCAGGTGCCGCCCCGCGTGTTTTGTCCGATACTGTGGCCCGTGTGTGAGCAAGTGAGGACGATATGGCGTGGACCCGTGACGAGACGTTTCGAGGGATGGCGGGTGGGGTGCTGGCCGCTACGCTGGCGTGGGCGGTGGCAACGCCGGTGTGGGCACAGGGCGGCTCGACCATCTGGCGCTGCGGCAACGAATACACCAACAACCCCGGCCCCAACCCGGCCGCGCGTGGCTGTCGCGAGGTGCAGGGCGCCAATCTGACCATCGTCGAGGGCGCGCGCCCGGCAGCGCCGGCGCCCGCCTCGACCAACGCATCCAGCGGCGGCGCGGGTGGCAGCGGTGCCACGGCCAATGGCGCCCGCACCCCGGCGGAGCGCGTCGACCCCGACCAGCAACGTGCGCGCGACGCCGAGGCGCGCCGCATTCTGGAGCAGGAGTTGCGCCGCGCCGAGGAGCGGCTGGCGCAGGCGCGCGCCGATTACGCCGACGGCAAGCCGCCGCGCTTGGCCGATGAGCGCACCGACTCGCCCCGCTACCAAGCGCGAGTGGAGGAGCTGCGCACGCGCGTGGAGCGGGCGCAGGCGGACGTGGCGGCCATTCGGCGCGAGATCGACCGCCTGGGCGGCGGGCGCTGAGGGTGGAATGGTGCGCCGATCCTCGCCCTCGGACGGTGGCGTCGACCCGCAGCACCTGGCCGCGCTGGACCTGCTGGCCACGCTGGTGGCCGTGGTCGATGATGGCGGGCATATCCGCTACGCCAACCACGCGCTGGAGGACGCGGTCGGTCTGTCGCGCCGCACGCTCGCAGGTGTGCCCCTATCCGAATGGTTGACCCAGCCCGAGTTGCTGCAGAACGCGCTGCAGGGCGCGCGCGGCAACGAATATGCGGTCATCCGCTATGACACCCACCTCAAGCGACTGTTGCGCGAGCCGCTGCCGGTGCACCTGGTGTTGGCGACGACCGAGTGGCCGGGACACCGCGTGGTGGAAATGCTGCCGCTGGAGCAGCAAACCCGGCAAGAGCGCGAGGAGCGGCTGCTGGAGCAGGCCCAGGCCAACAAAGAGCTGATCCGCAACCTGGCGCACGAGATCAAAAACCCGCTCGGCGGTATCCGTGGCGCGGCCCAGTTGCTGCAGCTGGAGCTGGCCGACCGCGACGATCTGGTCGAGTACACCACCGTCATCGTGCACGAGGCGGATCGGCTGCAGTCGCTGGTCGACCGGCTGTTGGCCCCGCATCGCCGGGCGCCGGTCATGGCCGACGTCAACATCCACGAGGTGTGCGAGCGTGTGCGCGCCATCATCCTGGCCGAGTTTCCACGCGGGCTGCAGGTGGTGCGCGACTACGACACGTCCATCCCTGAATTTCGCGGCGACCGCGAGCTGCTCATCCAGGCCGTGTTGAACCTGGCGCACAACGCGGCCCATGCGCTCAAGGAACGCATCGCCGCGGGCGACGCGCGGCTGACGTTTCGCACCCGTGTGCAGCGGCAAGTCACGTTTGGCAAGCGGCGCTTTCGGCTGGCACTGGAATTGCATGTCATCGACAACGGTCCCGGCGTGCCGGAGGAGATCAAGGACCGCATCTTCTACCCGCTGGTGTCGGGTCGGGATGGCGGCTCGGGTCTGGGCCTGACGCTGGCACAGACCTTCGTGCAGCAGCACCAAGGCCTGATCGAATGCGACAGCCGACCGGGACACACCGATTTCAAGATCCTCATCCCGCTGCCCTGACGGGGGGCCGCGGCCGGGGACACAGTGAGCAGTGCCGCGCATGAAACCGATCTGGATTGCTGACGACGACCCCTCCATCCGCTTCGTGCTGGAAAAGGCGCTGGCGCGCGAGGGCCTGCCCACGCGCAGCTTCGACAGCCCCAAAGCGGTGCTCGACGCGCTGGCCGACGGTGCCGACGAAGGGCCGCAGGTGCTGGTCAGCGACATCCGCATGCCGGGCGGCTCGGGCCTGGAGTTGTTGGAAAAAGTCCGGCGCCAGCACCCGACGCTGCCGGTCATCATCATGACCGCGTATTCGGATCTCGACAGCGCGGTGGCGGCCTTTCAGGGTGGTGCGTTCGAGTATTTACCCAAGCCGTTCGATTTGCCCAAGGCAGTGGAGCTCATCCGGCGCGCGGTGGCCGAAAGCCAGCGCGAGGAAGTGGCACAGGAGGCGTTGGAGGCAGCGCCGGAGATCCTGGGCCAGGCCAGCGCGATGCAGGACGTCTTTCGCGCCATCGGCCGCTTGAGCCAAAGCCACGTGACCGTGCTCATCACCGGCGAGTCGGGCACAGGCAAGGAGCTGGTCGCGCGCGCGCTGCACAAGCACTCGCCGCGCGCGCGCGGGCCGTTCGTCGCCATCAACACCGCGGCCATCCCGAAGGACCTGCTCGAGTCCGAGCTGTTTGGGCATGAGCGCGGAGCCTTCACTGGGGCGCAGACGCTGCGGCGCGGCCGCTTCGAGCAAGCCGAGGGCGGCACGCTGTTTCTGGACGAGATCGGCGACATGCCGTTCGAGCTGCAGACGCGGCTGCTGCGCGTGCTGTCCGATGGCCACTACTACCGGGTGGGCGGCCATAGCGCCATCAAGGCCAACGTGCGCGTGATTGCGGCCACGCACCAGAACCTGGAGCAGCGCGTCAAGGAAGGCGCGTTTCGCGAAGACCTGTACCACCGCCTCAACGTCATTCGCCTGCGGCTGCCAGCACTGCGCGAGCGGCGCGAGGACATCCCTCTGCTGGCGCGGTTTTTTCTGCAGCAAAGCGCGCGTCAGTTGGCCGTCGAGCCCAAGCGCTTGTCGGACGACGCGCTGGCCGCGCTGGCGGCGTTCGACTTTCCGGGCAACGTGCGCCAGCTGGAAAACCTCTGCCATTGGCTCACCGTCATGGCCCCGGCGCAGGTGGTCGAGGTCAAAGACCTGCCGCCCGAGATTCTGGCTGCGTTGGCGGAGCGCAGTGCTGTCGCGGGCGCAGGGAGCGGGGTCGTAGCGTCCGTGCCGACGCCGCCCGGCGATGGCCACGCAGCGCCCGCGGCGCCGCCGCCGGGCGCCGAATGGCCCGGTTGGGCGCCGGTGATGGGCATGACCCGGCCCCCGACCCCGGGCCCTGTGGGGGTCGCCGACTGGGAGGCGGCCTTGCAGGCCGAGGCACTGGCGCAGCTGGCGCAGGGGCGCTCGGACGTGTGGGACGGGCTGATGCGCCGCGTCGAGACGCGGCTGATTCAGGCCGCGCTGCAGGCCACGCGCGGACGGCGCATCGAAGCCGCCCAACGCCTGGGCATCGGCCGCAACACCATCACGCGCAAGATTCAGGAGCTGGGACTGGAGTGATGCACGCGCGTCAACCGTTCGCCAGTTCCAGCACCACGGGTGCGTGGTCGCTGGGCTGCTTCCATTTGCGCGGAGCGCGGTCGATCGTGCACGAGCGCGCCAGCGGGCGCAGCGCATCGCTGATGAAGATGTGGTCGATGCGCAACCCGCGGTTCTTGGGGAAGGCGAGCTGCCGGTAATCCCACCACGAAAAGCTCTTGGGCGGCTGTGGAAAGAGCCGAAAGGCGTCGTGCAGCCCCAGGTCTTTGAGCGCCTGCAGGTGCGCGCGTTCCTCGCGCGTGCAGTGGATGGTGTCGCGCAGCGCCTCGGGGTCCCACACGTCTTCGTCGTCCACCGTGATGTTGAAGTCCCCCATCAGCACCAGGCGCGGATGGCACGCCAGCTCGTGCGCCAGCCACTCGCGCAGCGCCTGCAGCCAGCGCATCTTGTAGGCAAACTTGTCGCTGCCCGGCGCCTGTCCGTTGGGGAAGTAAGCCCCGATCACACGCAGCGGCGCGGCCCCCGTGGCCGGCTGTACAGTGGCCGCGATCACCCGCGCCTGGTCGTCATCGAAGCCGGGGATGTTGCGCTGCACGTCGGCCAGCGCGCCCGGCAGGCGCACCAGCAGCGCCACGCCGTTGAAGGTCTTCTGGCCAAACCACGCGGCCGCATAACCCGCCTGCTCCAGCGCCTGCACCGGAAACTTGTCGTCGGTGAGTTTGAGCTCCTGCAGCGCCAGTATGTCCACCGGGTGCGCCGCCAGCCAGTCGAGTACGTGCGGCAGGCGGACGGAGAGGGAGTTGACGTTCCAGGTGGCGAGGTGCATGGGGTGCGAGAACAAATCCCAGAGCTCGATGTCAGGGCTACCGATCAGCCAAGGCCCACGGCTTACGGTGGGCAGCTGACATTCTGTGTCGTGTTGGCGATCACGTTCGAGAAGCTCTGCCCCCCCACGGTGCCCGACCAGCCATACGAGACCTCGCAACTGTATTGGCCACCGCTCACCGGACAGATGAAGTTGCCCCAACCGCTACTCCCCGTGGCCTGCAGGGTGGTGCACGCACCGCTTACCGCACCGCTGAGTTTGACGAAACCTCCACCACCGCTGAGGTAACGATCCACGATGTAATGGGGGTAGCGGATGCTCGGTACACCATCCGTCCCCGTCGTCGTGGTACCGGCCCCGTTGCGCAGTTGAATCGAATACGCAGCACCCGTCGATATGGTCCCGCTGATCGTAGTACTGGTATCGGGGATCCGAGCCGCGCAGGTCTCGATCTTCGGATTGCCGCTGCTCTTGGGCTTGAAAATGACGAAATCCAGACGGGATAGGCGTGTCCGTGTGGACGAATCCGGGCTGAGCATGTATTCATGCCCGGGCATCACGCCGCTTTGGCCGACGATCTGGTTGTTGGCGTTCACGATCAGAACCTTGTGCGTGCGAATACCCGTCAACGTCGCCGAACCATCGACGATGCCCGGGCAGGCCAGTGCCGCACGGAAATCACAGCCAGACACGCTGGTCTCGCCATCGAACAGGTTGTACTTGTTGGCGCAGTTATAAGAGCGCTGGAACAAACCGATGTCACCATACCAGCCCTGCGGGACATAGCAGCGATAGGCGCCGGCCTTGTCGGCGCTGGCGCTCGTCTGCCCCGTGCCGCCCGCGCCGTCACTGCCATAGGTTTTCGGGTCGTCTTGATTGGTGAACTTCAAAGGGAACAGGCAGTAAGTGATGTCGGTACGGTAAACGACAACATTGCTGATGAGCACATCCGTCGCCGTGCCGCTGGCCGTATCCAGTGCGACGATGCCGTTCAAGGACACGATCGGTACCGCGCTGTACAGGGCGACCCGATAACCGCCGCCCGCTGCCGCCACCAGCAGCTCCCAACGACCCGCTTGCTGGTTATAGACATAGGTTCCATCGGCGCCGTTGGATACGGCACCTTGCGGCAGGGTATCGTAATCCTTGACGTCATCGCCTAGCCAAGCATTGCCCTGGGGCGCCATGCCCCCGCCGCCCGCCGAGCCGGCGGCCAGTTTTGCCGTGCTCCGGGCCGGGTCGTTCCAGGCAATGACGCTGTGCAACTGCACCTGCCGGGCGCTGTTGTCCGCGCCCGTCCAGCCCGCGCTGACCACGATCTGGTGCCGGGCCGGGGCACATGTCGGCGTGATCGTCCAGGTGCGGGTGAAACTCGCGTTGACGCCACTGACCGTGTCGCTGCCCGTCTGGACCAGGGTACCGGATTGGCAGGCCCCGCCGACCCATTGATGGTGTTGCGATTGCAGCACCACATTGCGCAATTCGTCCAACTTGGCCTGGGCCAGCGTCATAGCCTCGGCGCGCGCCTTGGCTTCGGCGCTGCTACCTACCACGACGGCCTGGAGCTTGGCCACGCCAAGAATGCCGGTAGCGACGATGAGCAACGAAACCAGTGCCTCGACCAGGGCATAGCCCAGTTGCCCGTGCATTGCTTGGTGTTTTTTCATCGAAATCCCCTCGCCCGTATCAGTCCCAGTCCCGCCAACTGTTGCCCACGCTGGACTTGACGGTGATCTTGTTCAGTCCGTTGATCACCGACGGCACCATTTCGATGGTGAAGCCGCCATTGGCATTATTGACGTCGCCGACGATCATGGCACCATTGATCCTGGCATTGCCGTTGGCCTTGTTTAGGCTGTTGGCGATGACCACGCCATGGATCGTGTTGGAACCATTCAACTCGAACGCACCATTGACGATCAGGATCACAGGCTTGGTGGCGGTGCCCAAATTGGTATTGGGGTCGAAGGTTGCCTTGTCCACATAGATGACCTTGCCGCCGAGATAATCATTGGCCGCCGTGGCCGCGGGCAGGGTGGCGGTGCCGGAGATCCTAATATCGGCCAGCGCGGCCATTTCGCTCTGGGGGCGACCGGTCATTTGCTCAAAGTAATCGGCCAGGCTGAGATTTTTCAGGCTCTGGTCGTTGTAGACGACGTCCGGGCCCACATAAAACTTGCTGCCGACCTTCTCGGAACTGATCTGGTTGTCCGCGCCGTTGATGTTGATCTTGGTCTCGAAGCTACCGGTCATGGCGCTAATATCGGTACCCGTCCAGATCGTGGTCGAGCCCATGTTGTTGATGACGGTCAGGTTGCCGTTGAGGGTGGCGCTCGTTGCCCCTTTCGCAGTAAGGGTGGCCTTGGGGTTGACGGTGAGAAAGTTTTCCTCGGAAACCAAGACGCCCACACGGGACACGGCGGTATCGTCGTCGCTATACCCCGTGGCGATGATGCGCAGACGCCCGAGGCTCGTGGGCGGCAGGCAATTGGTCAGGGTCGAGCTGGGGTCGCAAAAGGCCACGGAGACGCGCTTGCCCCCCGTCAGGCTCGTGGGCACGGTCAGCGTATCCGCGGCGTTGTCATTATTTTGATCTGCTCCGCCTTGGAGGTAATAGGCCAGCGCAAAATCCAGCCCCGCCTCGGCCGCTTCGGCGGCCTGTTTGGCCCGGTAGGCATTGTTCGTCAGCGTCAGTTCCATCAGGCTGCTGCGGGAGGTGTATATGGCCATCACGCTCATGACGGCAAGCAACACCACGGAGACGAGCAAGGTCGCCATGCCAGTTTGCTTTGGTACCATGCTCGGTTTGACTGTCGTAACGCTCCCCATGTCCTCGCCCTCAGAGTTTCGTGACGTTGCGGACACGGGCCACGCCCGTGAGCTGTTTCCGGGAGGCCGCATCCTGTGCCACCTGCCCCTGCATTTGTATCTGGACATGGCGCGACTCCACCACGGTGTCCCCGGCCGCCGGCGCGGGTGAAAGGGCTGCGCAGCCACCGCTGTTCGTCGCCGCGCCAGTCGTGCCGTTGACGCATTTGACGGTCTGGGTAAAGGTGAGCGCGGTTATCGTAATCCCCTCTTCGTCGCTGATCCGCTCCCAGGTGCCATCGTTGCAGTTGGTGACTGACGTCCCGCTGCTGCGCATCCAGACGGCGCCATTGCTCAACTTGAACCCGAAACGCTCGTTGGTGCCGATTTGGCCGTCGGCATCCCGGTCGTAGCTATACAGCACACAGCCCGCCGTGGCGGTATCGATCACGGAAAACGGATTCGTCGCCGGCGCAACCGCGGCCTCGCTGTTCCAGTAGCCGGCCCGACGCAGATCCGCCACCATGACGTCCATGATGGCCTGGAGGTTGTGGTTCAGGCGGTCTGAGCGCAGGCTGTCCCGACTGCTGTTGGCCATTGCCATGAATCCGGCAAAGGCGCCAGCCATGATGATCAGTGCCAATACCATGGCGACCATCATTTCGATGAGAGAAAACCCCTGCTGTTTCATGGTCAAGTACTCGGACAGTCACGATAGCCGCCGACCTTGTTACTCCCGGCCGGCGAGCAGATGAGGATGCGTCCCAAGGTGCTGACCCGGATTTGGATCTCGCCTGCCTCGGAACTCACGGTGACCGAGCCATTCTTGGCCGTCCCGCGCGCCGGTTCGAATCGCGCCAGATCGCTGGGTGACAAAGCAAAATTCGCTGCCAGCGTGGTATCGGGGAATTCGGCGCCCGAAAAGACATATGGAATAGCCATCGAGGTGTTGTTGACCAAGGTCATCACCGTGCACCCCGACAGTGCCCCAGCCGCGCACGCCGTGGAATTGTCCCCAATTCCGAACGACCAGCCACCATTCGCGCCGTTGGAAAAGCGCACGAAAATCACCTTGGACTGCTTGATCGCCTCAGTGCGTGCGAACTGCAATTTTCCGTACACGAATTCGGCAGCGTTTTTCAGCCGCTGTTTTTTGATGAAGTTGGTCATCGACGGCACGGCGACGGTCGCGAGGATGGCCGCCACCGCCACGGTGATCATCAATTCGACGAGCGTGAAGCCGTTTTCGTGTTTCATGGCCGGTCATTTCCAGCAATCTGCCGGGGTGTAGGTCGGTGTACCGGCCGAGAAGGTGAGCGTGAGGACCGTGCAGCCCGTGTCGTTGGCTTGCGACTTGCCGCTGACTGCCGTGGCTTTGGCGACATAACCAATGGCCGTGGGGTTCTCGATACTAAGGCTGTAGTAGCCTTCGGGTGATGTGGCGCTGACACCCACAGCGGCAACCGTCGAAGCGTAGCCCGTCTGATTGGCGCGATACTTTTCTTGCGCAAGCTGTAAGGCCATCAAGGCCGCCTTGCCGTCTGCGCGGCGCGCCTTGCGCACATAACTCTCGTATGAGGGAAACGCGATCGCTGCCAGAATGCCGATGACTGCGACGGCGACCATCAACTCGATCAGGGTAAAGCCGGACACGCGCCATGGGTTACGATCCATCGAACACCTCCACTTGGACGGCTGAAGTATCGGCCACGTGCGGCCGGGAGCCAGTCACCAACCGACGAGCGTCATGAAAAACGGTACGAACGGCGGCGTGCTGAGGGACCTTTCCGCCTTTTCGCGGAGTTGGTCACCTACGGGCCAGGTCCGGGGTTAGGGGAGCTGTCGCACGAGAACTTCCCTCTTCAGGGGGAGCTCATGCCACCACCACCTCCCCCCGCAACGAGTGCGGCAGGGCCTGGGTGATGGTGACGTCGATCATCTGCCCGATCAGGCGCTGGGCGTGTGGGCCGCCGTCGAAGTTGACGATGCGGTTGCAGGCGGTGC
>DYIC01000092.1 GCA_020723845.1 Hydrogenophaga sp. | reverse complement strand
CCACCAAACACAAGGGCTCGGATGGTCTCCGGGCCCTTTCTCTTGCTGAAAACTCCCGCGTCGCGCGGGGTTCCTGCAACCGGTGCGGCGGGCCGCCATCTGCCCAAACGATCGGCACTGGCCACTTTCTCGGCCAGTGCCGTCTCTTTTCTCTGATTGGCCTGCGGGTGAGGCGCAGTTTTAGCACTATACGAATCAACAACTTACGCTCGGCAGTTCATCGTCAACCAAGGCGATCAGCCAGGCATCAAACCTGTCGCGCTGGCAGAATAGTAACTTATACGTTACCATTCAAACCATGAGCTACCAGATCAAAGAACTACTGCTGGACGATGGCGACAGCCCCTTTGCGGAGTGGTTTGGATCGCTGGAAGCCGTTGCAGCCGCCAAGGTACGCGTAGCCGTGAGCCGGATGGAACAGGGCAACCTGTCCAACGTTGAGTGGTTCCGTGGCATCGGTGAGTACAAGATCGATTGGGGGCCGGGCTTGCGCATCTACCTGGCCAAGGATGGTCTGAAGATCATCATCCTGATCGGTGGCGGCACCAAGAAGCGTCAGCAGCAGGACATCGACCAGGCGGTGGCGCTGTGGGAAGACTACAAGCGCCGCAAGACATCAACCCAGAAAGGAAAGTAAACATGGCACTGACCCGTGATTTCAAAGAAACCGTGGCCGCGCGCGTGCAAAACGATCCGGCCTTTGCACAGGCGCTTCTGGACGAAGCCATCACCCTGTTCGTCAATGGTGAGCCCGAATCGGCCAAACTAATCCTTCGCGACCTGGTGAACGCCACAGTTGGCTTCGAGGCGCTGGCCGAGGAAATTCACAAGCCTGCCAAGAGCCTGCACCGGATGCTGTCTCAGTCGGGCAACCCGACCATGAGCAACATCTCTGCGGTGTTTGCAGCCATCAAGCGCGCACTCAAGGTCGAGGTGCGCACGCAAGTGGTGATGGCGTGACTTCTGATCTTGCCCCCATATCTCCGGCCCCATCCTATTCGCAATGTAACACCGCTTCCTGGACGGTTGAGCGGCGTGCCTGGGCGGCCGGATGCCGCCGAAACTCTCGGGGTGGGCGCATTTTCAACGACGAGTGCGGATGCACCTCGTTGAAGTGCTCGAAGGCCGTCGGTAACTGCGCCAGCACCGTGGCCGCATTGCTCAGATCCACGCGGGCGACATCGCATCGGCCAGATGGAGGACGGCGCCGCACTGCGCAAACAGCGCTTCAGGCGCCGTTTTTGTTGGATGACATTCAGCGAATGTCTTCGTCGAAGTAGTCGGAGTCGAAGCGCGGCACTTTGAGCACCTGCGCGCTCACACCGACCTCGTGCTCGATCATCAGCGCAGCCAGTCGCGCGCCGTCGACCAGAACGATGTTCTCGACCGAGCGCGCGAACTCCAGCGCTTGTACCGTGTAGCCCGAGGTGGTGATGAACACACCTTTGCGCGCACGCTGCCCGGCCAGCGCGCCGTAGAAGGCTTGAATTTCGGGGCGACCCACCGTGCCCTGCCAGCGTTTGGCTTGGACATAGACCTTCTCGAGTCCGAGCTTGTCGAGCGAGATGATCCCGTCGATGCCGCCGTCGCCGCTGCCACCGACACGCTGCAGATCGTCGCGGCTCGCGCCATACCCCATGCGCAGCAGCAGTTCGAGAACGATACCCTCGAAGTCGGTGGGTGACACCCGCGACAGAGCCTCGAGTAATTCGGCAGCGACGGCACTGCGCAGTTCCTGCAGCGCACCGTCGAGCCGATCCTGCGGGCTTGCCAGCGCCGGGGTCTGCGGTGGCGCTAAGTGGTCGCCCTCTTTGGCAGACCCCTCGGCACCGGTACGCAGGCGCACGTCTACGTTGGCAATCGCGATGCGCTCGATTTCTTCCGGCGGTAAAGGCTGGGCATGCTGCGCGAGCGCGAGGCCTTCAGGGGTGATTCTCCAAAAGCCACGACGCGGGCTCGAAGAGAGCCCCGCGCGCTTGAGACGGTCATGCGCCCAGCCCGCTCGATTGCGATACACCGCCTGCATGCCGCTGGGCAGCATCGCCAGGCGGTCGGCCTCGGTCAGGCCAAGCGCATCGGCTGCCGCCTCCATCGCATCGCGGGCACGAGCGCCCTCGGGGTGCGCCGCAAGAAATCGCAAAATCGGCTCGATGAACTGGTCGTAGCTGGGAATGCTCATGATCAGCGGCGGACGGTCAGCACAGTGTCGATGGCATTGTGCCGCAGGGTTTCCTCGCTACAGCAGTGACCTGCCCCGCACCCAAGCATCGTAACGTCCAGGCCGCGCTTGTCGATGGCCCAACCAGCCGCCTGCCCTACAGTACGGCCCCTGTTCCGTCATCCGCGCCTGCCCCATGCCCCATGACCCTCAACCCTGATGCACTCACGGCCCTATTGCGCCAGTCGGCTGGATCGCCTTGGTATGACGACGCCACGCAGGCGTTTGGGCCGCTCTCGCCGCAAGCGGCCGGGTGGCTCAACGAGCGCGGCTCGCTCACGCAGCGGCTGCGCGACGCCTTTGGGCCGGTGACGGTGGAGCGTTTGTTCGAGGGCGCTCGAGGAGCGGAGGCGGCGGCCGGCTTGGCCGAGGGCCGGCCGGTCTGGGAGCGGTGCGTGCGGCTGGTCGCGGCGGGTCGGCCGCGCATCGCGGCGCGCACCTGCATTCCCGGCTGGGGCCCCGACAACCCGTGGTGCGAGGTGCAGCAGCTGGGCGATCGGCCCTTGGGCGAGTTGCTGTTCGAGCTCGGCGACATCGAGCGCGGGCCTTTGCGCTTCGCGCGACTCGGTGCCGATGCCCGCGCGCCCCACGCGCGACGCTGCGTGTACCGTCGCGCCGGCGCGGTGCTCGAACTGACGGAGGTGTTTCTCGATGGCGTCTGGGCAAATGGGTGGTGAGCAGATGGTGTAGCGGTGCGTGGCCGGGCGGCAGCGGCATGGGGGCGGTCGCGGGGGAGGGCAAGGCGACGGCGCGCATGGGGTACGAGCGCGTCTGCGCGGTATTTGCAGAATGGGCCGCTGCGCCGCCGGCCACGCACACGAGAAAAACGACACCTTTCGCTCCCATCCGCGCGGCTCGACGCCGATGGCATCCCCCACCGCGCCCGCGGCGAACCCGTCCCTTGCTGGCGGCGCGGCGATGCGGGCGTG
>DYIC01000091.1 GCA_020723845.1 Hydrogenophaga sp. | reverse complement strand
TGGTGCGTGGCCCCCTCTACGGGCACCTGGGTGATGCGGGTCGTGACCAAAAACTCGGCCGGCGGATAAAACACCGCGATGAAGCGCCGCACCACCAGGTCGTAGAGCTTTTGCTCGGCTTCGCTCAAGCCCTGCGGCACCTGCGGCGTGGGAATGATGGCGAAGTGGTCGCTGACCTTGGTGTTGTCGAACACGCGCTTGGTCGGCCGCACATAGCCCTGCTGCAACGCAGTGCGCGCGTGCGGCGCCAGATGCGCCAAGGGACTGTCGGCCAGCACTTCCAGCGTGTGGCGGACCGTGCCCAGATAATCCTCGGGCAGCGCGCGCGAGTCGGTACGGGGGTAGGTCAGCGCCTTGTGTTTCTCGTACAAGCTCTGCGCCAGCGCGAGCGCGGTCTTGGCGGAAAAGCCGAAGCGCCCGTTGGCTTCGCGCTGCAGGCTGGTCAAGTCGTACAGCAGGCCGCAGGCCTGGGTGGTGGGCTTGGACTCCTCGCTGACCTGCGCGGGGCGGCCGCGCACCGCGTCGGCGATGGCGCGCGCTTCGGCCTCGGTCCACAGCCGTTCGGGCTTGCGCTCAGGGTCGGCGGCATCGCCCTGCGGCTTGCGGAACGCCGGGTCGAACCAGCGCCCCGGGTAGGTGCCGGCTTGCGCGGCAAACGTGGCGTGCACCTCCCAATAATCGCGCGCCACGAAGCGGCGGATCTGCTCCTCGCGCTCGACCACGATGGCCAGCGTCGGCGTCTGCACCCGACCCACCGTGGTCAGGAAAAACCCGCCGTCGCGCGAGTTGAACGCCGTCATGGCGCGCGTGCCGTTGATGCCGACCAACCAATCGGCCTCGGAGCGGCTGCGAGCCGCGTCGGCGAGGGGCCGCATTTGCTCGTCGCTGCGCAATTGCTCGAAACCCTCGCGGATGGCCTGTGGCGTCATCGACTGCAGCCACAGGCGCTGCACGGGCTTGCCCAGCGGCTTGGGGTTGCCGGCCTTGTCGGTGCCTCCGGCGTACTGCTCGATGAGCCGAAAGATGAGCTCGCCCTCGCGCCCCGCGTCGCAAGCATTGACCAGCGTGGTGACGTCCTTGCGCCGCGCCAGCTTGACCACGGCGTTGAGGCGCGCTTTGGTCTTGTCGATGGGCTTGAGCTCGAAATGCGGCGGGATCACCGGCAGGTGCGCAAAGCTCCACTTGCCGCGCTTGACGTCGTACGCCTCGGGCGCGGCGATCTCCAGCAGGTGGCCCACTGCCGAGGTGACGATGTAGCGGTCGTTTTCGTAGTAATCCTCGTGCTTGTCGAATTTGCCACTGACAGGGGTGAGGGCGCGCACGATGTCGAGCGCGACGGAGGGCTTTTCGGCAATGACGAGCGTCTTGCCGGTAGCGGCAGCGGAAGGGTTGGCGGTTGGGCTCATGTCTCTACAATGCGTTCGGGCGTGCCGTGCCGCGCGGCGGAGGACCTTAGGGGGCCCTGCGCCTCGCGCGCGCACGCATGCGCGCCCACACAGCTACCTTAGCAAACTTTCGCCCCGAACCAGCCCGGCCCAACCGCACGCGCCCACCCACACTCGCCATGCCCACCCCGACACCCGCGCCCGATGCCCCGGCCACTGCCGCCGCGCTCGCCCGCTTGGAGGGCGGGGCGCAAGCCCTGTGGCAGTCCCTCGCGCCCTGGTGGCCCGGGCTGGCGGTCGAGGTCGTGCCGACGATCGACTCCACCAATGCCGAGCTGATGCGCCGCGCGCGCGCCGGCCAGACCGACCCGGTGGTGTTGGCCGCCGCATCGCAGAGCGCCGGTCGCGGCCGCTTGGGCCGGTCCTGGGTCACGGTGCCGGGCGCATCGCTGGCACTGTCCATCGGGCTGCCGCTGGCGCCTGCCGACTGGGCGGGGCTGTCGCTGGCGGTGGGGGTGGCCGTCGCCGAGGCGCTCGACCCCGCCGTGCAGCTCAAATGGCCCAACGACCTGTGCTGGCAAGGGCGCAAACTGGGCGGCATTCTGATCGAAACCGCCCCCATCGACCCGGCGCGGCCCGCGTCGCGCTACGCCGTCATCGGCATCGGTCTCAACCTGGCCACGCCGCGGCTGCCGCCCGATGCCCCCGCAGACGCGCTGCCCCCGATCGGCCTGGAGGCGCTGCCGCGCGAAGGCGGGCACCCGGCGCACGACATCGGCCATTGGCTGGCCCGTGTCGGGGCAGCCACGCTGCAGGCGGTGCAGGACTTCGAGCGCGCGGGGTTTGCGCCGCTACAGTCGCGCTACGCGGCGCGCGATGCACTGCGCGGCCAGCGCGTGCGCACGAGCGACGGTGGCGAGGGCATCGCCGACGGCGTGGATGCCGACGGCGCGCTGCGCCTGCGCACCCCAGATGGCGTGCGTCGCGTGCAACAGGGAGAGGTGAGCGTGCGGCCATGCTGAGGTTGCTGGTTTTGGTGCTGCTGCTGGCCAATGCCGCCCTGTGGGGCTGGCGCCACGGCGAGTGGGGCGACGCGCCGGAACGCGCCGGGACGTCGGATCGCCAGCGCCTGGCGCAACAGGTGGAGCCCGAGCGGCTGCGGCTGCTCAATCCCCCTGGCAGCCCCGCTCACACGCTGACAGACCCATCGGTGTCGGACGACCCCGACGCGTCGGCCCCCACTGTGCAGGACGAAGAAGACGGACCACCCCCACCCGCGGAGCCTGCGGCAACTGCGACACGCCCGGCAGCCGTGCGGCGCTGCTGGCAATTGGCGGCCCTGCCGCCGGCGCAAGCCGAGGCACTGCAGCGCAGCGCCGAGACCACCGCCGGCCTGCGCGGACGCCACACCGAACAAACAGCGACGCTGCCCGAGCGCTGGATCGTCTATGTGGGCAAGTTTCCGACTGCCGAGGCGCTGCAGCGCCGCCGCGCCGAGCTGCGCCAGGCGGGCGTCGAGTATCGCGACGTCAACGCCCCCGCGCTGGCGCCGGGGCTGGCGCTGGGCACCTACTCCAGCGAAGAGGCCGCGCGTAAGGCGCTGCTGGACGTGCAACGACAAGGCGTGCGCGACGCCCGTGTGGTGCAGGAGCGCCCCGCCACGCGCGTGCTGACGTTGCGCTGGCCCGATTTGACCGAAGCCGAGCGCGAGCAGCTGCAGGCGGCGCTGGGCCCGGCGGGAAGCTCGCTGACCGCGTGCCCGTAAGGCCCTATTGATCCGGCACCATGAAAATTGA
>DYIC01000022.1 GCA_020723845.1 Hydrogenophaga sp. | reverse complement strand
CTTGCTCAGCCCGGCAGCGCTGCACGGCGGCGTTGAGCCAGGAGGCGGGGTAGGGTAGCCCCTCCAGGATGGCGCGCATGATCTCACCGCCGAGGTTGGGTGGGATGTTGTCGGCCTTGCCCTGCACGGCACAGGCTGCAAGCAGGCGAAACAGCGATAGATGCTCCGGCTCACGCGCGGCATGGGCGATGCGGAGGTCCTCGAAATGCTGTTGGATGCGTTGGGCCAGATCCATGGCCGGCGCTGTTTCCCAAAACCGAATGGCGATGCGCGCGGCATTGGGCGCCAGGCCCAGGACATGGAAGCGGGCCTGAGCATCGCCAAGCGTGAACTTGCCCGTTTGTACGGCGGCATAGAGGGCTTTCAAGGCGTCCGTGCCACGGTTTGGGTCGTCCCTAGGGGGTTCGCCGAACAAATCCGGCAGGGCTGATTCCAGATCGTGAGGTTCTTCGGCCCAGAAGACGGTCGAAGTGTCGCCAACCTGAACCCGCTG
Organism: Hydrogenophaga sp.; assembly: GCA_020723845.1. GTDB lineage: Bacteria > Pseudomonadota > Gammaproteobacteria > Burkholderiales > Burkholderiaceae_C > Tepidimonas. The sequence goes on along the minus strand of DYIC01000022.1, from coordinate 31,948 downwards.
TTTGGAGGTCAATAGGTAATTCAGTGCGGTTGTGTAGGCGAAGGATGCGCTTTGACTGATGGGTGCATTCTCCCCATTGCGTTCGCGTTTGCCATATGACTCGAATGCCCGTGCATTGAAGGAAACGATGTTGCATCCGGCCGGTTGCCCACCCCATACGCCTTTGATGACGGATTCATTCGGCGCCAGCGGCACGTTGGTGCTGCCGGTTACTAGGCAGGTGCCTCGCAGCGGGCTGCCAGAGCGTGCTTTGGATAGCGCAGCTTCATAGGCCGCTCTCACTGCGGGCCGGGCATGAACGTATTCGATGTCGGAGACAAGACGGAAAACCAGGACCGGGTCGCGCTTCTCGAAGGCTTCCTGGAGTTGGAAACGTTCGATGAGGGCGGTTACGGAATCAGGGTTGCTTTGGATGTGGCCACAGAATTGCAAGACGGCTTGAATACCCTGATCGTGGACTGTTCCCAGCCAGTCGCGAAGGGTAGCAATGAAGCTGGCCAATTTCCCTTGGCCCTTGTTGCCCGTACCGAGAACGAAGCTGGCATTGTCCCAAAGAAGGTTGGCATCGACACCGCTGTTGGTATGTTTCATCGCTTGCTTGCCGATGGCTGGCACGAGCAAGTCACGGGGGACGGTCTTGCCTTTCTTCAGTTCGCCGATGGATTCGATATTGATGCACTGGCCCTGGTCATCCAATACCAGGACGTAGTCGACACCACGTCGCACCCAGCCTTCGCGGGGCATATCTTCGGAACGCTCGTAATAGCGGCTCAGCGCTTGCAGAATCATCCCCGCACCTCCTCGCTGTCCCAGGCCGGCACTTCGATGACGCCGTTTTGTAGCTTTGCGCGGAAGATGCGGGGCTGCGGGTCATAGGGTTTGCTGAAGTCCAGGTCGTAGAGCATGAAACCAAGGTCGCGCGTCTCCGGAATGGGGGGTGGTTCGACCGACAAGTCGGTCACCAGCCGGAAAGCGGCGGCAAACTCGCGGCAGCCCAGATAAGGCTGGTTTACGCATTGCCCCTTGCCGGCCCGGCGTTCAAACATCTCGTGATATTTGGTGCAGCTGGCCTCGGGATCGCGCTCCGGTATGAATTCCATCTCGGCATGTACGCGGTAGGCGACGTCGCGCAGAAAGAGGCCGGCGCGTTGCTGGCGGTCGTCCTCAATGAAGAGCGCGAGGTTGCCCGTGCCGCTTTTCATGGCGGTTTCCACGTTGCGGGTGGAAACGATCGACGCGACTTCGTTTCGGCGCAGGTTGATCCAGCGGATGGGCTTCAGCACTTCGATCTTGCGGATGTGCCAACGGATAGCCGGTTTCCACAGGATGGCCTCGAAGCAGGCCCGGGCGGCGGAAGGGGTCATCACGTCGTAGCTGACGCGCTCAACTTTCATCTCGGGGCGAGTGAAGCAGGCCCAGGGGCCGGAGAGTTCAAGGCAATAGCGTTTCATGGCCATCCCTTATACGATAGTTTGGCCTGCGGCAGGCGAAGGATCGTCGAGCATGAGACCTAACACCGGATGATATATCCAGTCGCTCGTCTGCAAAAACAGGCAAGGCAAGATTTCCTCGACGACGCTTTGTTTGAGTAATTGTAGCGCTGCCCGCCGGTGAATGCGGACGGTGTAGCGTTGCAGTTTGCGCATCAGCCAGCGTTCCGGGCCGTTGGTGCGGAGGCTACTGATCAGGCGGTCAACCGTCGTGTCTGCGCCATCTAGCCCTCGGTAGAGAACGATGATCGGCACGCTGTCCTCATCGTCGATGAGCCGAAAGCGCTCCGCAGCGGTGCGGAAGTTAACAGCGAGGCTGCGGCCGTCCACCTTGAGCAGATCCGCGATTCCTTTGGCATCCAGGTCGCAAGCGTGGTAGAGTCGCTCGAAGTATGAAGAAAATCGATGGCGATCCAGTGGATCGCCGCAGTGGCCGTGCAGAGTGCTGATGGTGGCATCCACGCCTTTGCGGATGAGATCAGGCAATCGGGCTGCAGGCGGCACAAACACCCACACCTCGCCCGAGGCCAATCGGCCCTCACGGTTGCATCGCCCAGCCGCCTGGGCAATGGAATCGAGCCCAGCCACTGCGCGATAGACCACGGGAAAATCGATGTCCACCCCTGCCTCTACCAGTTGAGTGCTAACCACGCGGGTATGGATGCCATGCTGCAGCCGGGTTTTGACGTCGCGGATGACCTGCGCACGGTGTGCGCCGCACATCAGCGCGGAGAGGTGCAGGGTGCCTTCGGGCATCTGTCCATGCAGCTCGCGAGCCTGTAGACGCGTATTGACAATGGCAAGCACACTGTCGTGCCGCGCCAGTCGCTCGGCCAGCTCCGGCCAAGTGGTGGGCATGTTCCAGTCGTTGGGTAGGTGCACCGCCACGCGCTTGAGCTGGCGATACAGCGCGCCCGGGTCGGCGATGATCTCGCGCACGTTGTCCAACCCGCGCAGGTTCTGGCACGTGTCGAAATATTCGCGTGTGGAAAGGGCGGGTTGGGTGGCCGTGGACAGGACCACGCTCACGCCGTAGTGGCGGCTCAGCAGGTTGAGCACATCCAAAATGGGTTGCAGGAATTCGGGCGGCAGGAGCTGGGCCTCGTCGAGCACCACCACGCTGTCCACAATGTTGTGCAGCTTCCGGCAACGTGAGGGTTTCGCGGCAAACAGGGATTCGAAGAACTGGACGTTGGTGGTCACGACTATAGGCGCGTCCCAGTTCTCGCAAGCCAGACGGCTGCGGGCACTTTCTTGGTCGGGATCGACCTCGGCGTTGCTGTGGTGCTCGATGACTGCATCGCCAAAGATGGCGCGGAAGATGTCGGCCGTCTGCTCGATGATGCTGGTGTAGGGGATGGCGTAGATTACCCGACGTTTGCCGTGGCGCTTGGCGTGCTCCAGAGCAAAGGCCATGCTGGAGAGAGTCTTGCCGCCCCCGGTAGGGACGGTCAATGAAAAAAGGCCCGGCGCCTCGGCGGCCTTGGCCCGACATTCGGCCAGGATCGCTGCACGCAGGCTGTTGACCGGGGTGTGTTCAGCGCTGCCCGCCAGATCGGCCATGTGGCGATCGAAGCAATCCAGCAATTCGGCTATGGTTGGCCATCCGCTTCGCTGGTGGGCCTTTTCAGTGTCCATATAGGACTCGGTGTCGAGGAAATCGGCATCCACTAGGCAGGAGAAGAGCAGGCGCAACCACAAGGCGAATCCGGCGCTGCCACCAGGGACGGTACGCAAATCCGGCATGAAAGCCCCGTGATTAAGGATGTTGTCGGGTGGTTGAGCGGCCAAGGCTTCGTTCAACTCGTCCCTGGCCTGTTGACTGGCCAGTCTAACTTCCAGTCCGCCATGCCAATCGTCCAGGCCGGCATGGTGACCGGCAATCAGATAAGCCAGCACGCGGCCGGCTTCTTTGAATCGGTCACAGGCTAACAAGGCGCCAGCACTGGAATGGGTCACCCGACCGCTGCCGCCCTCGATGTGCGCGTCTACCTCGAAGCCGCTCGCTTGACCGATGTAGCGCTGGAAGCGGGGCCGATATTTACCCAAGTCGTGCCACAGTCCGGCCAGCCTCGCCCACTCCTCCCCGCCGAATCGTCGCGCATGGCCGGCCGCCAGCGCTGCCACGCAGACCAAATGCTCAGCAAGGTCATGCGGTTCCCGCCAGGTACCGTCTGCTGTCCGGCAAGCGTGAGCGATCGGTTTGCCGTCGGTCATCAGCTGCGCCTCCCTACACGCAAATAATCGAGCTCATTCCCGAATGAAGCGAACGCGCGTCCCTGCCAGTGCGATGACGTCGCCGTCGTTCAAGCGGGCGCCCTCGGGTCGCAGGGGCTGGTCGTTGAGGGTGACGGACTGGGCGCCAACGGTCTGGCGCAGCGTGTAGGTGGTGCCTTCGCGCACGATGCTTGCCACGGCCACGCCGGGCTTGCCGATGGTGGTGACGGGTTTGATCAGCACCAGCGTGCGTCCTTGCGCCGGGCCTTCGAGTACCTCCAGCCGGGCGGGTGTCGCCGTCACGGGGGGCGCGGATATGGTGGTCGGGGGGGAGGGAGCCGCGGGGGTGGCGGGCGGTGCGTCACCCTCGCCGGAAATCACCCGCAATTGGTAGCGGGCGATTTCCACGACGTCATCCGGCCCGACGTCGGCGGACACCACGGCGCGCCCATTGACGTAGGTGCCGTTGGTGCTGTTGAGGTCCAGCACCTGCACGCGGCCGTCGGGTTGCAGCACGAAGACGGCATGTTCGCCGCTGACGCCGAGGTGTTCGATCACGAGGTCGTTGTACGGGCGACGCCCAACTGTGGTGCGGATCTGGGTCAGCGGCACGCGTTGCAGTTCGCGCCCGTCCAGACTGATGGTGAGCATGGGCATGGTCTACGCTCCGGACTCGGCTCGAGGGGGGCAGTGGATCAGGGCGACGGTGATGTTGTCACGGCCGCCCGCGGCATTGGCGGCGGCGACCAACGCCCGGGCGGCGGCGTCCGAGGCGCCCGTGTGGCGCAGGATGCGGGCGATCTCGGCATCCGTCAACATGTCGGTCAGGCCGTCGGAGCACAGCAGGTAAGTGTCGCCCGCTTGCACCGCATGCTCGGCCAGGTCGATGTCCACCCACGGCGCCACGCCGATGGCGCGTGTGACCAGGTTGCGGTAGCCGGTCAGGCGCGCGCCGCTGGCCGGCAGTAGCCCGGCGTCCACGTGGTCCTGTACCAGGGTGTGGTCGCGTGTCAGTTGCGCGAGCAGCCCCTGTCGCAGCCGGTACAGGCGCGAGTCGCCGACATGCGCGACGATCAATTGGCCGTCGCGCCAGCCCGCCACCACGACCGTCGTGGCCATGCCGCGCAGCGCGGGGTGGGTGCGTGCTTCTTCGTAGACGCGCCGGTTGGCCTGGCGGATGGCCTGCAGCAGCGCGCGGTGTGGATCGTCGTGCCACAGTGCGGCGTGCTCGCGCAGCGACTGCACGACCGTCTCGCAGCACAGGCGACTGGCCACCTCGCCGGCGTTGTAGCCGCCCATGCCATCGGCCAGCACGGCCACCCCCAGTGTGGCGTCGATGAGGACGGTATCTTCGTTGTTGGGGCGCAGGCGCCCCACGTCGGTGGCAGCGGCGAATTGGATGGACATGGGGCAGGGCGAGGTGGCACGCCCAGCCAGTGTAGCGCCGCCCGTGCGGTCAGAGCAGGCTCTTGAGCAGCTTGCCCATCTCAGACGGGTTGCGCGTGACCTTGAAGCCGCACTCTTCCATGATGGCGAGCTTGGCCTCGGCCGTGTCGGCCCCGCCCGAGATGAGTGCGCCCGCATGGCCCATGCGCTTGCCCGGCGGCGCGGTGACGCCAGCGATGAAGCCGACGACGGGCTTTTTCATGTGCTCCTTGCACCAGCGCGCGGCCTCGGCCTCGTCCGGCCCCCCGATTTCGCCGATCATGATCACGGCGTCGGTGTCGGGGTCGTCATTGAACATCTTCATGACGTCGATGTGCTTGAGACCGTTGATCGGGTCGCCACCGATGCCGACCGCCGAGCTCTGGCCCAGACCCAGCTCGGTCAGTTGCGCCACCGCTTCGTAGGTGAGCGTGCCCGAGCGCGAGACCACACCGACGCGCCCCTTGCGATGGATGTGGCCCGGCATGATGCCGATCTTGATCTCGCCGGGCGTGATCAGGCCCGGGCAGTTCGGGCCCAGCAGCAGGGTTTCCTTGCCGCCTTCGGCGACCTTGCGCTTCATCTTGTTGCGCACCATCAGCATGTCACGCACGGGGATGCCCTCGGTGATGCAGATCACCAGGTCGAGGTCGGCCTCGACAGCCTCCCAGATGGCATCGGCCGCGCCTGCGGGCGGCACGTAGATGACGCTGACCGTGGCGCCCGTGGCCTCCTTGGCCTCGCGCACGCTGGCATAGATGGGGATGTCGAAAATCTTCTCACCGGCCTTCTTCGGGTTGACGCCGGCCACGAAGCAGTTTTTGCCGTTGGCGTATTCCTGGCACTTTTCGGTGTGGAACTGGCCCGTCTTGCCGGTGATGCCCTGGGTGATGACCTTGGTGTCTTTGTTGATCAGGATGGACATGGTGTGCTTTCCTCTCGGCCACGGACGGCGTTAGCGACCGGCGACGGCGGCCACCACCTTCTGGGCAGCCTCGGCCATGGTGTCGGCGCTGATGATGGGCAGGCCAGAGTCGGCCAACATCTGTTTGCCCAGGTCTTCGTTGGTGCCTTTCATACGCACCACCAGCGGCACGTTCAAATTGACCGCGCGGCAGGCGGTGATGACGCCGGTGGCGATCACGTCGCAGCGCATGATGCCGCCGAAAATGTTGACCAGGATGGCCTTGACGTTCGGGTTTTTGAGCATGATCTTGAACGCCTCGGTCACCTTCTCGGCCGTGGCGCCGCCGCCGACGTCGAGGAAGTTGGCCGGCTCACCACCGAAGAGTTTGATGGTGTCCATGGTGGCCATAGCCAGACCCGCCCCGTTGACCAGGCAGCCGATGTTGCCATCCAGGCTGATGTAGGCGAGGTCGTATTTGCTCGCTTCGATTTCGGCCGGGTCTTCTTCGTCCAAATCGCGCAGGGCCACGATCTCGGGGTGGCGGAACAGCGCGTTGCTGTCGAAATTGAACTTGGCGTCCAGCGCGATCAGGTGGCCCTTGGAGTCGCGGTTGAGCGGGTTGATCTCGAGCAGCGAGGCGTCGGTCTCCATGTAACAGCGGTACAGGTTCTGAAACAGTGTGACTGCTTCATCGACGGTGTGGCCGCTCATCCCGATGCCCTCGGCCAGCTCGCGCGCCTGGGCCTCGGTCAGGCCCACCAGCGGGTCAACGAAGATCTTGACGATCTTCTCTGGCGTGTGGGCGGCGACTTCCTCGATGTCCATGCCGCCTTCGCTGGAGGCGATGAGGGCCACTTTTTGCGTGGCGCGGTCGGTCACGACCGAGACGTAGAACTCTTTGCCGATGTCGGCACCTTCTTCGATGTACAGGCGCCGCACCTTCTGGCCCTGTGGGCCGGTCTGGTGGGTGACCAGTTGCATGCCCAGCATGCGGCCCGCGAGTTCACGTACCTCGTCGATGCTGCGCGCCAACTTGACGCCGCCGCCCTTGCCGCGGCCACCGGCGTGGATCTGCGCCTTGACGACCCAGACCGGGCCGCCGAGCTTTTGCGCGGCTTCCACCGCTTCTTGCACCGTGAAGGCCGGGATGCCGCGCGGCACCGGCACGCCGAACTGACGCAAGATTTCCTTGCCTTGGTACTCGTGGATCTTCATGTGGTTCCTGTCTGAAGTGGCGTCTGACGGGAGGTCCGCCGGGCGGCAGCTCGGGTGCGACGATTGCGTCGCCGAACGGCCGCCTGCACGAGTGCGCGGCGCCGCCCAAACGCAGCGCCGCAGCTGGCGGGCCAGCGCGGGACAGCGCGAACTGTATCATGCGGCCACTGCCGCTAGCTTGATCCAAGCTGACACCAAGTCATCCGTTTGCGGTGCAGCGTCAATCGGTAAAAACCCCTAAGGGTATTCTCATGAAGACGGTATTCATCGACGGCGAAGCCGGCACCACCGGGCTCCAAATCCGCCAGCGCCTGCAAGGCATGGCGGGGCTGACCCTTCTGTCCATCGACCCGGCGCGCCGCAAAGACCCGGCTGCCAAGCGTGAACTGCTTGCGCAGGCCGACCTGACCCTCTTGTGCCTGCACGACGATGCCGCGCGGGAATCGGTGGCCATGATCGATGCGCTGCGCGCTGAGACCGGGCACGCGCCGCGCGTCATCGATGCGTCCACCGCGCACCGCGTGGCGCCGGGTTGGGTGTACGGTTTCGCCGAGCTCGCACCGGGGCAGGCGCAGGCCATCCGCAGCGCCGAACGGGTAGCCAACCCAGGCTGCTACGCCACCGGGGCCATCGCCCTCATCCGGCCGTTGGTCGACGCGGGCCTCATCCCGCCGGATCATCCGTTGTGCCTACCCAGCGTCAGCGGCTACACCGGCGGTGGGCGCGCAATGATCGAGGCGTATGAATCCGGCCAGGCGCCCGCGTTCGAGCTCTATGCACTGGGGCTCAACCACAAGCACCTGCCCGAGATCATGGCCTATACCGGCCTGCAACGGCGCCCGCTGTTCGTGCCGTCGGTGGGGAATTTTCCGCAGGGGATGCTGGTGCAGTTGCCGCTGCACCTGGACACCTTGCCGGGCCGGGTGCGCGCGCAGGACCTGCACGAGGCGCTCGCTGCGCACTATGCGGGCAGCGCTTGGGTGTCGGTGGAGCCGCCGACGGCCGATGGCAAGCTCGATGCGGTGGCGTTGGCGGGCAGCGACCGGCTGGAGCTGCGCGTCTACGGCAACGAAGATCATCGCCACGCGCTGCTGGTGGCGCGTCTGGACAACCTGGGAAAGGGCGCCAGTGGTGCCGCCGTGCAAAACCTGCGGCTGATGCTGGGGGTGTGACCGTGCTCAGGCCAGTACGTTGAGCCGGGTGCCCAAGGGCCCTTCAGTGGCCAAGGGCAGCTCGGCGCGCGGTGGCTGCGGGACGGCTTGGAGCATGGCCTGCGCCTGTTGCTGCTGCAGCTGCAGGGCCTTGCGCAGCGCCAAAATCTGCGCGGCATCCCCGGCCTCCACCCCTTGCGTGGCGACCTGGCCGATGAGTGTTGTCGAGCCGATGTTCATATCGATTTTTTAGCCCAAAACCGCCGTGAATTCCACACCGTTCGTCGGTCATTGGGGCGGGGTATTCGGCGTCAGCCAGCGTCGATGAGGTCATCTCCTTGTCGTCTCGCCGCACGGCTGGCGCACAGGGCGTCGATGAGGTCATCCAGCCATGCTTCGAACGGCTGGTCGGCGTGGTGCTGGGCGTAGATATGCCGCAGATAAGGCACCTCGCGCGCCCAGGCATGGATGCCCGCGATCGGCTGGCGCTGCCACTCGAGCAGTTTGAATTTGAGCAGTACTTTGAGCGCGTGTTGGCGGTGTTTGGCGGGGTGCGCCTGCCAATGGGCCAGACGCTGCCGCGCCGTGGCCAGCGCCGCGGCGACGGGTGCCGACGGGCGCGCGCCGTCATCGTGGGCGGGATCACCGAACGGGCTGCCGTGGCCGGGGATGACGACGCGCGGTGCCAAGCGCTCGATGTGGTCGAGCGTGGCGGCCACGGCGTCGAAGCCAGGCTCGCCGTCCAACTCGGGGAATACCACGCCAAAGCCGTGTTGCCACAGCGCGTCCCCGCTGATGAGGGTGCGCGTGGCGGGCTCGAACAGCATCACGGCATCCGGGTCGTGGCCGGGGGCGGCGTGGATCTCCCACGTCAGCGCGCCGAACACAAACGCCGAGCCGGGGGGCAACAAGCCGTCGAACGTAAAGCGCGGGCAGCGCTGCCCGGTGGCCCGGTAGCTCAGCCGCGCCTCGTCCCACGCGCGCACCGCATCGGCCGACCCGGGCGGGATGAGGGTACGCACGCCTGGGTGTTGCGTCTGGATGGCAGCGTTGCCGCCGCAGTGGTCGCTGTGCAGGTGGGTGTTGAGCAGCCAGCACAAGCGGCGCCCGTGCAGTACCCGCTGCAGCAGCGCCAGCGTCTGATCGGTGTGGGTGGCGTAGCCCGAATCGATCAAGGCCGCCTCGGACGGCGTGAGCAGCAAGACATTGTTGGACGACAGCCAACCCCGCTCCCAGACGTGCACGCCAGCTGGCAGCAGGGCAGGCATGGGCGCGCTCCGACCTATGCCTTGCCGCGCAGCTCGCGCCGCAGGATTTTGCCGACGTTGCTCTTGGGCAGCTCCTCGCGGAACTCGATGTACTTGGGGCGTTTGTAGCCCGTGAGGTTGTCGTGGCAAAAGCGCATGACCTGTTCCTCGGTTAGCGTGGGGTCGCTGCGCACCACGTAGAGTTTGACCGCCTCCCCGGAATGCGGGTCGGGCACGCCGACGGCGGCGCATTCCAGCACGCCCGGGCAGGTGGACACGACGTTGTCGATCTCGGTCGGGTACACGTTGAAGCCCGAGACGATGATCATGTCCTTCTTGCGGTCCACGATGCGGATGTAGCCGTGTTCGTCCATGATGCCGATGTCGCCCGTGCGCATGTAGCCGTCTTCGGTGAAGACCTTGGCCGTCTCATCGGGTTTGTTGTAGTAGCCAACCATGACGTTGGGGCCACGGATGCAGATCTCGCCCGTGCTGCCCGGCGGCAGGTCGCGTCCGTCGTCGTCCTTGATGGCGATCTCGACGCTGGGCAGCGGCAAGCCAATCGTGCCCGTGAAATGGGTGTTGGTCACCGGGTTGTTGGTGCCAATCGCGCAGGTCTCGCTCATGCCCCAGCCTTCGATCATGGCGCAGCCGGTGACCTTTTGCCACTGGCGTGCCGTGCCCTCCGACGCGGCCATGCCGCCGGCTTGCGACAGCACCAGCGACGAAAAATCCAGCTGCCGAAAGCGTGCGTTGGCCAGCAGCCCGTTGAAGAGCGTGTTGACCGCCGGCAGCACGTGAAACGGTCGACTCTTGAGCACCTCGACGAACTTGGGGATGTCGCGCGGGTTGGGGATGAGGGTGGCGTGCGCGCCTTGCCGCATCACCAGCAGCATCAGCGTGAGCGCGAAGATGTGGTACAGCGGCAGCGCCATGATGTGGTTGGTGCGCCGCGGATCTCCCACTTTGTTGAGCGCTGGGGTAAACCAGGCCTCGGCCTGCAGGATGGCGGCAATGACGTTGCCGTGGGTGAGGACCGCGCCCTTGGACAGGCCGGTGGTGCCGCCGGTGTACTGCAGGAAGGCGATATCCTGGCGGCCAATGGTCGCGGGCTTGAGGGTCTGGGTCGAGCCTACCTCCAGCGCCCGACGAAACGGAACGATGGTACGCGGCCCCGCGGGGCCTTGCAGTGGAAGCTTGAAGGCCGGCACCAGCTTGGCCACGTGCCGCACCAGAAACGTCATCCAGCGGCCATACCAAGGCCCCAGCAGGTCGCCAAAGCTGGCCACGACCACGTGGCGCACGGGGCTGTGGTCGATCACCTCCTCCAGCGTATGGGCAAAGTTTTCCAGGATGACGATGGCCTCGGCGCCCGAATCCTTGAGCTGGTGCTCCAGCTCGCGTGCCGTGTAGAGGGGATTGACATTGACACAGGTGTAGCCCGCGCGTAACACGCCTGCCATGGTGACCAGAAACTGTGGCAGGTTGGGCAGCATGATGGCCACGCGCGCGCCCGGTGCCAGGCCGAGCGATTGCAGATACGCACCCAGGGCGGCGCTGTACCGGTCGAGCTGGCCGTAGGTCATCCAGCGATCCATGCAGACCGAAACGGGGTCCTGCGGGTGGCGCCGGAACGCCTGCTCCAGCAGCGCGGCCAGCGACTCGTACTGTGTGGGGTCGATGTCGGCGGGCACGCCGGGCGGGTAGCTCGATAGCCAGATTCGTTCCATAGCGGTCCATTGATCAGGGGGCTGACCATTGTGGCCGCCACGCAGCGTAGGGCGCCTCAGGGGTTGCCCTGACAAGCTGTCGCGCAAGGCACAGCCTGGGCCGGTTGAGACATGCCGAAAGTGTGGAATATTAGGGAAAACCCTGACAAATCCGGCGCATCGGCGTATAGTCGAGGCCATCATGCCGACAACCGCCACGTCACCATCGCCGCTGAGCGCACCCGATCGCGGGCCGCGCGTGCCAGTGCGTGATCTGCCGCTGGCCACCGAGCCGCGGGCGCCGCGGGCGCACGCGCGCGCGCCGATCCGCATGCTCGACGCCTCGCACCGCGAGGCGATTCTGCGCCACCTGTTGGCCCTGGGCGAGCGCGACCGTTACCTGAGGTTCGGCTACGCGGCGCAGGATGACCAAATCCGCCGCTACGTGGATGGGTTACGCTTCGGTTTGGACGAGGTTTTCGGTATTTTCAATTGGCGTCTGGAGCTGATTGCCATGGCACACCTGGCCTATATGGTCACGCCGGGGCGCGGCAGCGACAGTGCCGAGTTCGGTGTGAGCGTGAGCGCGCATGCGCGCGGACGCGGCTACGGCCGGCTGCTGTTCGACCGCGCGGTGATGCACGCGCGCAACCATGGCGTGCAGTATTTGTACATTCACGCGTTGAGCGAGAACACCCCCATGCTGCGCATCGCTCGCGGGGCGGGGGCGACCGTCGTGCAGCACGCAGGCGAGAGTGAATGCCACCTGGAGCTGCCTCCCGCCGATTTTGCGTCGCATGTCAGCGAGCTGATCGACGAAGAGGTGGCGCGCACCAACTACCTTGCCAAGGCGTTGCGCCGCTGGGGGGCTCGCGTGCTGCGCTGGCTGAACCCACGCAGCTGGAGCCGCCCGGGCCGCTGAGGGCCGGATGGCGGGGCACGCCAGGCGGGGTCTGCCAGGCGACGCTGTCCCATGCGATGGCCCTGTTGTATGCTAGGGTCTGTCGCAACCACTGACCACCCCCGTGGCCGATCCCTCCTATTCTCCGCAGCCGATGCCGGGTACGCGGCACGAAGACAAACGCACCTTCTTGCAACGCCTGGTCGAGTTTTTGCACCCCGGGCCCGACTCCAAGGACGAGCTCATCGAGGCGCTGGCCGACGCCGAAGACAACGACGTCATCGATGCCCAGTCGCGCGCGATGCTGGAAGGCGTGATCCGCATCGCCGACATGACCGCTGGGGACGTGATGGTGGCCGCCCCGCGCATGGACGTGCTCGACATCGACGCGCCGTACGCCGAGCTGCTCAACACCGTCATCGACACCGGTCACTCCCGCTTTCCGGTCTATGAGGGCGAGCGCGACAACATCATCGGCATCCTCATGGCCAAGGACCTGCTCAAGCTGCAGCGCGCGCCCGAGCTCAACGTGCGCACCCTGTTGCGTCCGGTGGTGTTCGTGCCCGAGAGCAAGGCGCTCAACGACCTGCTGCGAGAGTTTCGGGGCAACCGCAACCACCTGGCCGTCGTCATCGACGAGTTTGGCCGGGTCGCGGGCCTCATCACGATCGAAGACGTGCTGGAAGAAATCGTCGGCGAGATCGAGGACGAGTTCGACGTCCAAGAGGACGAGGGCGACATCTTTGCCCTGGCCGATGGCACGTGGCGCGTCAGCGGCGACACGCCGATCGAGCGCGTCAACGAGTGGTTCCAAGTGGCGCTCCCCGAGGACGAATTCGACACCATTGGCGGCTATGTCGCGCACGAAATGGGGCGGGTGCCGCGCCGCGGTGAGTCCGTCGAGCTCGCGGGGTTGGTGTTTCAGGTGCAGCATGCCCGGGCGGGTGCGGTGCGTTGGTTCAAGGTGACGCGCCCCACCCCCGTGGCGCCATGATAGTCGGACTCCGCGCGGGGGGGGCGCGGGACAAGCGGGCCGCATGGGCGGTCTGGCTGCTACTGCTGCTGGCCGGGGCGTGGCATGCAGCCGCGCTGGCGTGGCCGTTTGCGGTCGCGCTCGAGCCCTGGCTGCGCCCGGGCGAGCCGGTGGCCGGTCTGCACGGCCTCAGCCTGGCCGTGTTGGTGGCGGCGCTGGTGCGTGCGCCATCGGCCGGGGTCGCTGCTGCGCGTGCTGGCGTGTACGCCACGGCATGGCTGGCAGCCACCTTTTGGTGGCTGTTCATTTCCCTGCACACGGTCGGCGGGGTGGCCGCGCCCTTGTCCGCCTTCGCGGTGGGGGCGTTAGCGGCCTTTCTGGCGCTGTACTATGCGCTCGCCGCCGCTCTGTGGTGGCACTGGCTGCGCCGCCTGGGTCGCGGGGCAGCGGTGTGGGTCTTCGCAGCCTGCTGGACGTTGGCCGAGGTGGCTCGCGGTGTGTTGTGGACCGGGTTTCCGTGGGGTGCGGGCGGGTACGCCCAGATCGACGCCCTGGGTTGGCTGGCGCCCTGGGTCGGGGTGTACGGGGTGGGGGCGGTGGCGGCGCTGCTGGCGGCGGCGGTCGTGCTGGCGCCCGGGGTGTGGCGCTGGGCGGCGCTGGGCGTGGCGCTGGGGCTGTGGCTGGTACCGGCTGCGGGGCCGTGGCTGGCGGCGCGCTTGCCCGAGCACACGCAGTCGGCCGGCACACTGCCGGTGCGCCTGCTGCAGGGCGCGATCGCGCAGGACGTGAAGTTCGACGCCGAGGCCGGCATCCCGCTGGCGCTGCGCTGGTACGGGCAGCAGATCGTGCAGGCCAGTGCCGACCCGGCGCTGGCGGGCGGCCTGGTGGTGGCGCCGGAGACGGCCATTCCGCTGTTGCCGCAGGACATCGACCCCGATTACTGGCGCGCCCTGGGGGCGGCGGTGCGCACCGGCCACGCCGCCGTGTTGTTGGGCGTGCCGCTGGGCGGCTTTGCCGAAGGCTACGCGAACTCGGTGGTGGGCTGGGTGCCGGGTGGTCCGGCACCCGAGCCGGGTGTCGATCCGTTCACCCACCACAGCCGCTACCGCTACGATAAACACCATTTGGTGCCCTTTGGCGAATTCGTGCCGCCAGGGTTTCGCTGGTTTACCGAGCTGATGTTCAACCCGGGCGGGTACTTCGAGCGCGGCCCGTTGGTACAGCCGCCGTTCGTGTGGGCGGGGCAGCGCATCGCGCCCAATATCTGCTACGAAGACCTGTTCGGTGAAGAGCTGGCAGCGGGTTTTCGCGACCCGGTGCAGGCCCCCACGGTGCTGGTCAATGTCAGCAACATCGCGTGGTTTGGGGATACGGTGGCGATCGACCAGCACCGCCACATCTCCCGCATGCGCGCGCTGGAGCTGGGGCGGCCCATGGTGCGCGCCACCAACACCGGCTCGACCGCGGTGATCGACCACCGCGGTCGGGTGCGGGCGGAGCAGCCGCGCTGGCGGCGCGGGGTGCTCGACGCGACCGTGGAGGGACGCCGTGGCCTGACCCCGTACGCCGCGTGGGCCAGCCACTGGGGCCACGCGCCGCTGGTGGCGGGGTGCCTGCTGGTGCTGGCGTGGGCGGCATGGGCCGCGAGCCCGCGCCGCCGCAGCCGCGCGCCGTAGAATGTGGCGCTTATGCTGACCTTCCAACAGATCATTCTCAAGCTCCAGTCGTACTGGGACGCGCAGGGCTGCGCCCTGTTGCAGCCCTACGACATGGAGGTGGGCGCCGGCACCAGTCACACCGCGACCTTTTTGCGCGCGCTGGGCCCCGAGCCGTGGAAAGCCGCCTACGTGCAGCCTAGCCGCCGCCCCAAGGACGGCCGCTATGGCGACAACCCCAACCGCTTGCAACACTACTACCAGTACCAGGTGGTGCTCAAGCCTGCACCCAGCAACATCCTCGACCTTTATCTGGGGAGCTTGCAGGCGCTGGGCTTCGACCTGAAGAAGAACGACATCCGCTTCGTCGAGGACGACTGGGAAAACCCCACGCTGGGCGCCTGGGGCCTGGGCTGGGAGGTCTGGCTCAACGGCATGGAGGTCACGCAGTTCACCTACTTCCAGCAGGTGGGGGGGATCGACTGCCGTCCCATCACCGGCGAAATCACCTACGGGCTGGAGCGCTTGGCCATGTATCTGCAGGGCGTGGAAAACGTCTACGACCTGACCTATGCGCCAGGGCTGACCTATGGCGACGTGTTCCACCAAAACGAGGTGGAGCAGTCGGCCTACAACTTCGAACACGCCGACACCGACTTTTTGTTCACCGCCTTTGCCGCCCATGAGCGGCAGGCCCAATACCTGATGCAGCAGCAACTCGCCCTGCCGGCCTACGAGCAAGTGCTCAAGGCGGCCCACACCTTCAACCTGCTGGACGCGCGCGGCGCCATCAGCGTGACCGAGCGCGCCGGCTACATTGGCCGCATTCGCCACCTGGCGCGCAGCGTGGCGCAGAGCTACTTGGACAGCCGGGCGCGGCTGGGCTTTCCGATGGCGCCGCGCCCGTGGGCCGAGGAAGTGTTGGCGCGCTGGCGCGCCCCGCAGGAGGCCGCCGCATGAGTGCCGCCGTCGCTCCCTTGCTGGTGGAATTGTTCGTCGAGGAGCTGCCGCCCAAGGCGCTGCGCGCGCTGGGGGACGCCTTCGCGCACGGCGTGGCCGAGGGGCTGCGCCGCGAGGGGCTGCTGGAAGACGGCGCCACTGTCACCCCCTATGCCACGCCGCGGCGGCTGGCGGTGCACATCGCCGCGGTGCGCGCACAGGCGCCCGATCGCGCCGTGCAGCTCAAGCTCATGCCCGTCTCCGTGGGGCTGGACGCCAATGGCCAGCCGACGGCCGCGCTGCGCAAAAAATTGGCCGCCCTCGGCGCGGAGGCCAGCGACGACGCGGCGCTGCTGGCGCGCCTGCGCCGAGCCCAAGACGGCAAGGCCGAGGTGCTCTATTGGGACAGCGTGGTCACCGGCGCCACCCTGGCGGCGGGCTTGCAGGCGGCGCTGGAGGACGCCCTGCGCCGCTTGCCCATTCCCAAGGTCATGACCTACCAGTTGGCCGACGGCTGGCAAAGCGTGCACTTCGTGCGTCCGGCCCATGCGCTGGTGGCGCTGCACGGCGACGCGGTGGTGCCCGTGCAAGTGCTGGGCTTGCAGGCGGGGCGCCAGACCCACGGCCACCGCTTCGAAGCGCGTATCGACCCCATCGACATTCCGCACGCCGACGCCTATGCCGACGTGCTACGGCGCGATGGCGCCGTGGTGGCCAGCTTTGGCGAGCGCCGCGCCGAGATCGAGCGCCAATTGCAGGCGGCGGCCGCGCGCGTTGGCGGCGGCTGCCAGCCGGTGGCCGACGACGCGCTGCTCGACGAGGTGACCGCGCTGGTCGAGCGGCCCAACGTGGTGCTGTGCCAGTTCGACGAGGCCTTCCTGGAGGTACCGCCCGAGTGCCTGATTCTGACGATGAAGGCCAACCAAAAGTATTTTCCGCTGCTCGACGCGCAGGGACGGCTGACGCACCGCTTCCTGGTGGTGAGCAACATCACGCCCGACGATGCAAGCGCCGTCATCACCGGTAACGAGCGCGTGGTGCGCCCGCGGCTGGCGGATGCGAAGTTTTTCTTTGACCAGGACCGCAAGCGCCCGCTGGCGGCGCGGGTGCCGGGCCTGGCCAAGGTGGTGTACCACCAACAGCTGGGCACCCAGGGCGAGCGCGTGCAGCGCCTGCAGGCCTTGGCGCAGTCGATCGCCGCGCAGTGGGGCGACGACGCCCTGGTGCAGCGAGCGGGGCAAGCCGCGCAGCTGGCCAAGGCCGACTTGCTGACCGACATGGTGGGTGAATTCCCCGAGCTGCAAGGCATCATGGGGCGCTATTACGCCTTGCACGATGGCCTGGACTCCGCCGTGGCCGAGGCCATCGAAGACCACTACAAACCGCGCTTCGCTGGCGACGAGCTGCCGAGCAACCCCGTCGGGCTGTGCGTGGCGCTGGCCGACAAGCTCGAGACGCTGGTGGGGCTGTTCGGCATCGGTGCCTTGCCCAGTGGCGACAAAGACCCCTACGCCTTGCGCCGCCACGCGCTGGGGGTGGTGCGCATGCTCATCGAGCGCGAGCTGCCGCTGGCGCTGCCCGCGTTGATCGATCTGGCGGTGCCCATCTTTGGTGATCGTATCCGCGATCCGCGGGCGACGCTGCTCGACTTTATCTATGACCGCCTGGCCGTCAACCTGCGGGAGCAGGGCTACTCGGCGCAGGAGGTGGACGCGGTGCTGGCGCTGCGGCCACCGCTGCTGCACGAAATACCCCGGCGCCTGGCGGCGGTTCGCGCCTTTGCTGCCTTGCCCGAGGCGGCGGCGCTGGCTGCGGCCAACAAGCGCGTGACCAATATCCTGCGCAAGGTGCAGGGGCCGGTGCCCCCGGTGGTCGATCCCGCCCGGTTGCAAGAGCCCGCCGAGCAGGCGCTGCATCAGGCACTGCTCGCGGTGCAGCCGTTGGCCGACGCGGCCTACGAGGCGGGGGACTACACCGCCAGCCTGCAGCGGCTGGCGGCGCTCAAGGCGCCGGTGGACGCGTTTTTCGAGAGCGTGATGGTCAACGCCGACGACCCTGACCTGCGCGCCAACCGCCTGGGGTTGCTCGCGCGGCTGCACCAGGCCATGAATCGCGTGGCCGACCTGTCGCGACTCGCTGCTTGATCGCGCCGTCTCCCCATGCCTGCCCGCGACCTCAAACTCGTCGTCATCGACCGCGATGGCACCCTGAACCGAGACCCCGAGGACTACCTTCACGGCCCCGACGACTGGGAGCCGCTGCCCGGGGCGCTGGAGGCCGTGGCGCGCCTGAACGAAGCGGGCTGGCGGGTGGTCATCGCGTCCAACCAGTCGGGTCTGGGGCGGGGACTGTTCGACGTGGCCACGCTCAACGCGGTGCACGCGCGCATGCACAAGGCGCTGGCGCAGGCGGGCGCGCGCGTGGACGCGGTGTTTTTCTGCCCCCACGCCCCTGAGGAGGCGTGCGAGTGTCGCAAACCGTTGCCGGGTCTGTTTTTGCAAATCGCGCAACGCTATGGGGTGCCGCCGACGCAGTTGGTCGCGGTTGGTGATTCGGTGCGTGATGCCTGTGCCGGTGTGGCGGCGGGATGCGACACGCACCTCGTGCTCACCGGTCAGTCGGCTGCGCACCGCGATGGTACGCGCCCGCCCGGGTTGCCCGAGGGGGTCACCGTCCACGACGATTTACTGGCGTTTGCCGATGCGTTGATCGCGCGCGAGACTTCGGTGCGTCCGTCTGGAGGCCGTGCATGAACGCATTGCGCTCGTGGCTGCACTTGCTGTTCATGGGGGTGACGGTGGTGCCGTGGGCGACGGCCGCGGTGCTCATGGCGCCGCTGGTGTCGTCGGATCGGCTGTATTGGTTTTGCATCCGCTGGGTGCGCCTGCAGATCTGGGCGGCGCGCTGGATGTTGGGCATCCGCAACGAAGTCATCGGCTGGGAGAACCTGCCCGTCGGCCAGCATGCGCCGGCCATCCTGTTGCCCAAGCATCAATCCACCTGGGAGACGTTTTGCCTGCCGGCGATGATGCCCCATCCGCTGGCGTTCGTCTTCAAACGCGAGTTGCTCTACATCCCTTTCTTTGGCTGGGCGCTGGGTCGGCTCGACATGATCCACATCGACCGCGCCAAGCGTGCCCAGGCGTTTCAGCGCGTGGTGGAGCAAGGGCGGCGCCTGCTGGCGCGCGGTATCTGGGTCATCATGTTTCCCGAAGGCACGCGCGTGGCGCGCGGGGCGCGCGGGCAGTACAAGACGGGGGGCGCGCGGCTGGCGGTGCAGACCGGTGTGCCGGTCATCCCGATCGCGGTGACGTCGGGCCGTTGCTGGCCGGCGCGCGCCATCGTCAAGCGCCCAGGCACGGTGGTGTTTTCGATCGGCCGGCCGATGGCGAGCGTCGGGCGCGATCCGGACGACCTCATGCGCGAGGTGGAGGCGTGGATCGAGGCCGAGATGCGTCGGCTCGACCCCGATGCCTATCGCGAGGAGTCGCGTGCCACCGCCGCCGCTTGAGCCGACGGCAGTGCCGGTACCGAAGGCGGCGGACCGTCCCACCGCCGGGGGCACGCACTGGCGGCATCCGCAGGCCAACCGAATGATCGAGTTGCAGGGCGTGACGGTCGCGTACGAATGTCGGCGCAGCGCGCGGCGCACCATTGGGCTGTACGTCGGCCCCCAGGGCTTGAGCGTGCGCGCGCCGCGCTGGGCCGATTGGTCGCAGGTGGAGGGTTTTCTGCGCCACAAGGCGGACTGGGTGTTGGCCCAGCTACAGCGGCAAGCGGCTGCTCCGCGGCCCGTGTGGCCCGAGCCGTCACCGGCGCTGCGCGAGCAGGCTCGGCGACTGTTTCAGCAACGTGTGGCGCTTTTCGCGCCGCGGCTCGGCGTGCAACCCACCACTTTGCGCGTGTCGTCGGCGCGCACGCGCTGGGGCAGCGCCAGTACGCGCGGCACCGTGTCGCTGAACTGGCGGCTGGTGTGCCTGCCGCTGGCGCTGGTGGATTATGTCGTCGTGCACGAGCTGGCGCACCTGCGCGAAATGCACCACGGCCCCGCGTTTTGGGCCTTGGTCGCGGGCGTACTGCCAGACTACGCCGAGCGGCGCGCCGCGCTGCGGCGCTATGCGTTGGGCTGAATGCGCCGCGCGCTCGCGCGCCGCACTGCCGGGTCACAGCCGGGCCGCCATGACCCCCAACGCCACCGTCAGCGCCAGCGCGTGTACCAAAGCGGCACCGATGGTCAGCTCAATCGCGGGGCGCAGCGCGGGTACCGGTTGACCGGTGGCGACGTGTCGCCACAGCAGCCCTGCGGCCGCCAGCGACAGCGGCAGAGACAGCAGTCCCCACCACGCCGCGGTAGGGGCGATCGACGCCAGGACTGCCGCCGCCAACCCCCCGTGGGCCAGCAACGCCAGCCCGGTGTAGGCTGCAGCCACGCCCGTGGGCCCCAGGCGCACCGCCAGCGTGCGTTTGCCCGCCTGCGCATCCCACGGCGCGTCGGGCAGCCCGTTGATGAGCAGGATGTTCGCCACCAGCACCGCAAACGGCACCGCCGTCACCATGGGCACGATCAGCCATGCGCCGCGCTGGCTATAGTACGCGCCCAGCACGATCAGCCACCACGCCAGTGCGACCGTGACTTCGCCCAGGCCGCGGGCCATCAAGCGCAGCGGCGGGGCGGAATACGCCCACGCCAGTACCAGCCCGGCGATGCCGATGGCGATCAGCCCGCCCCCGGCGGCGAGTGCCAGCCACAGCCCACCCAGCACCACCAGGCCCGACAGGCCCAAGGCCAAGCGCCGGGCCGCCGCCGGGGTGGCCGTGCCGGTCTGGATGGCGCGCGAGCCGCCCGTGAAGGGCGACAACGGCGCGGGGTTGATCGCGTCCGCCCCGCTGAGCGCGTCGTGATAGTCGTTCCAAGCGTTGGCTGCGGCGTGGGCCAGCACCGCCAGGGTGATCGTGAGCCCGGCGCGCCACGGGTCGAATCCGCAGCCGCAGGCGGCGGCCATGGCCAGCCCCAATGCCACGGCCGCTACCGTTACCCACAGAAAGCCGGGGCGGCTCAACCGCCATGCGGCGTGCCACGTCAAAGGGGGGTCGGCTGCGGCCAAGGACATGCCCTCGACTATAGCGTCCGTCGGTCGGGGTATCGCGGGCGTGTTGGTCGGGTCTAGGCGGGGGGGGGTGGCGCGGAAGCGGCAGTGGCAGTAAGATCGGGGTTGTCATTGACGTTTACGTCAACGTCAATCGACGCCCAGCGTCACCCCGATCCCCTGCCATGGCCAGCCACACCACCTACACCATCAGTGACTTGGCGCGCGAGTTCGACCTGACCACACGCGCCATCCGCTTCTACGAGGACATGGGGCTGCTGCAGCCCAAGCGCACCGGGCCGGGTGGGCGTAGCCGGGTGTACTCGGCGCGCGACCGCACGCGGCTCAAGCTCGTGCTGCGCGCCAAACGCCTGGGGCTGAGCCTGTCCGAGGCCAAAGAGCTGATCGACATGTATGACAGCCCGCGCGACACCGGACCACAGCTGCGAAAGTTTTTGCAGGTGCTCGCGGCGCACCGGCGCCAGATCGAGGACCAAATGGCCGATCTGCAGGCCACGCTGGATGAGATCAAGGTGCATGAGAAAGAAGCCCGCGCGCTGCTGGCCCGCTTGGATGACGGGTTGGCGGCGCCGGAAAAGGCGGCATAATTGACGTTTACGTAAACGTCAATCAGCACAGGAGACGAACCATGACCGACTTGCCCGGCCTCGACTTTCAGCTCGGCGAAGACATCGACGCGCTGCGCGACGCGGTGCGCGCCTTCGCCCAGGCCGAGATCGCCCCGCGCGCGGCCGAGATCGACCGCACCGACCAGTTTCCGATGGACCTGTGGCGCAAAATGGGCGAGCTGGGCGTGCTCGGCATCACGGTCGAGGAGGAGTACGGCGGCGCGGCCATGGGCTACCTCGCGCACATGATCGCGATGGAGGAGATCAGCCGCGCCAGCGCGTCAGTCGGGCTGTCGTACGGGGCGCACTCCAACCTGTGCGTCAACCAGATCCGCCGCAACGGCACCGAGGCGCAAAAGCGCCGCTACCTGCCCCAGCTGATCAGTGGCGAGCACGTGGGCGCGCTGGCCATGAGCGAGCCGGGCGCCGGCTCCGACGTGGTGAGCATGAAACTGCGCGCCGAGGACAAGGGTGGCTACTACGTGCTCAACGGCAGCAAAATGTGGATCACCAACGGGCCGGACGCCGACACCCTGGTCGTGTACGCCAAGACCGAGCCCGAGGCGGGCGCACGTGGCATCACCGCCTTCATCGTCGAAAAAGGCATGAAGGGCTTTTCGGTGGCGCAAAAGCTCGACAAGCTGGGCATGCGCGGCAGCCACACGGGCGAGCTGGTGTTCGACAACGTCGAGGTGCCGGCCGAGAATGTCCTGGGAGCGGTCAACGGCGGCGTCCAGGTGCTGATGAGCGGGCTGGACTACGAACGCGCCGTGCTGGCCGCCGGCCCCGTGGGCATCATGCAGGCCGTGATGGACAACGTGGTGCCCTACATCCACGACCGCAAGCAGTTCGGCCAGCCCATCGGTGAGTTCCAGCTCATCCAGGGCAAGGTAGCCGACATGTACACCACCCTGCAGGCGGCGCGCGCTTTTTTGTACACCGTGGGCAAGAACCTGGACCGCTTGGGCAGCGACCACGTGCGCCAGGTGCGCAAGGACTGCGCGAGCGTCATCCTGTGGTGCGCGGAAAAAGCCACCTGGATGGCGGGCGAGGGCATCCAGATCTTTGGCGGCAACGGCTACATCAACGACTACCCGATGGGTCGGCTGTGGCGCGACGCGAAGCTGTATGAAATCGGCGCTGGCACCAGCGAGATCCGCCGCATGCTCATCGGGCGCGAGCTGTTTGCGCAGACGATGTGACGCCCCGGATCTGTCATGATTCGGGGTGACACTGCCTCCGCCGGATCCCCCGCCATGCTGCCGCAACGCCTCGACTCGTCCCTGGCCTACGACATCGCCAAAGCGATGATCGATGGCTTCAACCGCCACTACCGGCTGTTCCGGGCCGAGTCGGCGCGTGCCAAGCACCGGTTCGAGACGGCCGACTGGGTGGGGCAGCAGCGCGCGCAGCGCGAGCGCATCGAGTTCTACGACATGCGCGTCAAGGAGTGCGTGACGCGCCTGGAGCGCGAATTCCATGCCTCGCAGCAGCCGATGGAGGTGTGGCAGCAGGTCAAGCTGCTCTACATCGGCATGCTGGTCGATCACCGTCAGCCGGAACTCGCGGAGACGTTCTTCAACTCCGTCACGACCAAGATCCTGCACCGCAGCTACTTCCAGAACGACTTCATCTTCGTGCGTCCCGCCATCAGCACGGAGTACATCGAGCCGGAAGACCCTCACAGCCACACCACCTACCGCTGCTATTACCCGCAGCGGCTGGACGATCTCCAGCCCACACTGCAGCGCATGGTGGAAGACTTCGGCCTGCGCGTGCCGTTCGAGGATCTGGCGCGCGACATCGGCTACGTGCACGAGGCCTTGCTGCCGCTGTTCGACCACCGCCGGCTGCGTGCCAATTTTCAGATCCAGGTGCTCGACAGCCTGTTCTACCGCAACAAGGGCGCGTACGCGGTGGGCAAGCTCATCAACGGCTTTCAAGAGCTGCCGTTCGCCCTGCCCATCCTGCACAACGAGCGCGGTCAACTCGTCATCGACGCGTTGCTGCACGGCGAAGACGATTTGCTGATGGTGTTCAGCTTCGCGCGGGCCTACTTCATGGTCGACATGGAAGTGCCCAGCGCCTACGTCCAGTTTTTGCGCAGCATGATGCCGCGCAAACCACGGGCGGAGTTCTACAACGCGCTCGGCTTGGCCAAGCAGGGCAAGACGCTTTTCTACCGCGACTTTCTCTACCACCTGCGGCACAGCACCGACCAGTTTCGCATCGCGCCCGGAATCAAGGGCATGGTGATGCTGGTGTTCGACCTGCCGAGCTTTCCGTTCGTGTTCAAGGTCATCAAGGACTACTTTCCGCCGCAGAAGGACACCACGCGTGAGCAGATCCGCGCCAAATACCAGCTCGTCAAACAGCACGACCGCGTGGGCCGCATGGCCGATACGTTGGAGTTTTCCGAGGTGGGGTTTCCGCGCGCACGCTTCAGCGACGAGCTGATCGCCGAGATCCAGAAATTCGCGCCCAGCCAGATCGAGATCGGTGACCGCAACGGGGATGGCAACATCGAAGTCGTGCTCAAGCACGTCTATATCGAGCGGCGCATGATCCCGCTCAACATCTACCTGCAGGAATGCTTCGACACCCTGCAGAAAGACCCGGGCAACACGGCGGTGCGCCAGCAGCTCGAGCACGCGGTCATCGAGTACGGCAACGCGATCAAAGACCTGGTGGCGGCCAACATCTTTCCTGGCGACATGCTGTGGAAGAATTTTGGTATCACGCGCCATGGCAAGGTCGTCTTCTACGACTACGACGAGATCGAATACCTCACCGACTGCAACTTCCGCCGTGTGCCGCCCCCGCGCGACGAAGACGACGAGATGAGCGGCGAGGTGTGGTACAGCGTCGGTCCGCGCGACGTCTTTCCCGAGACGTTTGGGCCGTTTCTGCTCGGCAACCCGATGGTGCGCGAGATTTTCATGCGCCACCACGCGGACTTGCTCGACCCCGCCTACTGGCAGGCGCACAAGGAGCGCATCCTCGCCGGCCACGTGCACGACGTCTTCCCCTACGAGCGCGAGCGCCGTTTCAGCGCGCAGCGCCGCGTGCCTCTGTCGCCCACGGCCGAGGCGGCTGCCTAGGACGTGGTTTCTCGTTCCCCACTGTCAGGAGTCTCAGCATGAGCCAAGCCGATCCGATCGTCATCGTCGGTGCCGCGCGCACCCCCATGGGCAGCTTCCAGGGTGATTTTTCAGCGCTCGCCGCGCACGACTTGGGGGCTGCCGCCATCCGTGCTGCCGTCGAGCGCGCGGGTATCGCCCCGGACGCCGTGGACGAGGTGCTGATGGGCAACTGCCTGATGGCTGGGCAGGGCCAAGCGCCTGCACGCCAAGCCGCGCTCAAGGCCGGACTGCCCAAGAGCGCGGGGGCCGTCACACTGTCCAAGATGTGCGGCTCGGGCATGCGCGCCGCCATGTTCGCGCACGACATGCTGGCCGCGGGTACCGCGGACGTGATGGTGGCGGGCGGCATGGAGAGCATGACCAACGCGCCGTACCTGCTGCTCAAGGGCCGTGGCGGCTACCGCATGGGACACGACCGTGTGTTCGACCACATGATGCTCGACGGCCTGGAGGACGCGTACGAGCCCGGGCGCAGCATGGGCACCTTCGGCGAGGAGTGCGCGGCCAAGTACCAGTTCACGCGTGAGCAGCAGGACGCCTTTGCCACCGAGAGCGTGCGCCGCGCCCAGCGTGCCGTGGCCGACGGCAGCTTCGCCGCCGAAATCACGCCGGTGACGGTCAAGGACCGCACGGGCGAGCGCGTGGTTGCCAGCGACGAGGGGCCAGGCAAGATCAAGCTCGACAAAATTCCCCAGCTCAAGCCAGCGTTCAAGAAGGACGGCACCATCACCGCGGCGTCGAGCTCGTCCATCAACGATGGGGCGGCAGCGCTGGTGCTGATGCGCGCCTCGACCGCGGCCCAGCGTGGCTGTCAGCCGCTGGCGCGCATCGTGGGCCACGCCATGCACGCGCAAGAGCCCAACTGGTTCACCACCGCCCCCGTGGGGGCCACGCGTAAGCTGCTGGCCAAGATCGGCTGGCAGGTCTCCGACGTGCGGCTGTGGGAGGTCAACGAGGCCTTTGCCGTGGTGCCGATGGCGCTCATGACCGAGCTGGGCATCTCGCACGACATCGTCAACGTCAATGGCGGTGCGTGCGCGTTGGGCCACCCGATCGGCGCCAGCGGTGCGCGCATCATGGTCACGCTGATGCACGCCCTGCGGGCGCGCGGCCTGAAGCGCGGCGTGGCCACGCTGTGCATCGGCGGGGGCGAGGCCACCGCGATCGCGATCGAAATGCTGTGACCGCTGCCGGGGCCGTGTGACGGCCCCTGGGCTGACACGCACCCACTGCCGGAGCCCCCATGCTGTTGACCGAAGACCAACGCCTGATCCGCGACGCGGTGCGCGCCTACGCACGCGAGCAACTCTGGCCCCACGCGGCGCGCTGGGACCGCGAGCACACGTTCCCGCGCGAAGCGCACCGGGGCCTTGCTGAGCTGGGCTGCTATGGCGTATGCGTGCCCACGGACTACGGCGGCGCGGGGCTGGACTACGTGAGCCTGGCGCTGGTGTTGGAGGAAATCGCCGCCGGCGACGGCGGCACCAGCACCGCCATCAGCGTCAACAACTGCCCGGTGTGCGCCATTTTGCTGCGCTACGGCAGCGAGGCGCAAAAGCAGCGCTGGCTGGTGCCCCTGGCGCAGGGGCAGATGCTGGGCGCGTTTTGCTTGACCGAGCCGCATGTCGGCTCGGACGCTGCGGCCTTGCGCACCACGGCACGGCGCGAGGGCGACACGTACGTGCTCGACGGGGTCAAGCAGTTCATCACCAGCGGCAAGAACGGGCAAGTGGCCATCGTCATCGCCGTCACCGACAAAGCGGCGGGCAAACGCGGGATGAGCGCCTTTTTGGTGCCCATCGACACGCCGGGCTACGTCGTGGCTCGTCTCGAAGACAAGGTCGGCCAGCACTCCAGCGACACGGCGCAGATCCGCTTGGACCAGTGCCGCATCCCCGCCGAGTACCGTATTGGCGACGAGGGCGAAGGCTACAAAATCGCACTGTCGGCGCTCGAGGGCGGGCGCATCGGTATCGCGGCGCAAAGCATCGGCATGGCGCGCAGCGCGCTCGAGGTGGCGATTGCCTACGCCAAGGAACGCGAGAGCTTCGGCCAGCCGATCTTCAACCACCAGGCGGTGGGCTTTCGCCTCGCCGAAGCAGCAGCGAGGCTGGAGGCGGCGCGCCAACTGACGTGGCACGCGGCAGCCATGCGGGATGCAGGTCAGCCCTGCCTCAAAGAAGCCGCGATGGCCAAGCTGATCGCGAGCGAAACCGCCGAGTGGGTGTGCTCCGCTGCCATCCAGACGCTGGGCGGCTATGGCTACGTGAGCGACTTCCCGGTCGAGCGCATCTGGCGCGACGTGCGTGTCTGCCAGATCTACGAGGGCACGAGCGACGTGCAGAAAATCCTGATCCAACGCGCGCTGGCGGCCGAGGGCTGACGGGCGCGCCTCGGGCGGGGTTGGCGCGCCGGTGCGGCAGCCGAAGATCGCTCCATCGTTCGTCGTATCATGATGCGGTGAACATCATCATCTTCGGGGCGGGCCGGGTGGGCGAGAGCGTCGCCGAAAGCCTGGTGTCCGAGCAAAACGACATCACCGTCATCGACCAGGACCCAGCGCGCGTGCGTGCGTTGGAGGAGCGACTCGACCTGCGGGGCGTGGTCGGCAACGGTATCCAGCCGTCGGTGTTGGCCGAAGCGGGCGCCAAAGACGCCGACATGCTCATCGCTTGCGCGGCGCAGGACGAATCGAACCTGGTCGTGTGCAAGATCGCGCACGACGTCTTCCAAGTGCCCACGACGATCGCGCGCTTGCGCTCGCCCGAGTTCGAAGAAGGCAGCGACTTGTTGGGCAAAAGCGGCTTTGCGGTGGACCACGTCATCTGCCCCGAAGAGTCGGTGATGCGCTATATCCACCAGCTCATCGACTACCCCGAGGCGTTGCAGGTGCTGGAGTTTGCCGATGGCCGCGCGAGCCTGATCGCGGTGCGGGCCACGGCGGGCAGTGCTTTGGTCGGGCACACCATCGGCGAGTTTCGGGCCTTGTTCCCGCATGCCGAAATGCGCGTGGTCGCGCTGTACCGGCTCGACGCCGAGATGGACCCGGAGCCGCATACCCGCATCCTGCCGGGCGACGAAGTGTTCATCCTGGCGGCGGGTGACAAAATCCGGCTCGTGCTGCAGGCGCTGCACGCGCGCGACAAGCCGGTGCAGCGGCTCATGATCGCTGGCGGCGGCAAGGTCGGCCTGCGCCTGGCGCGCTCGCTCGTCGGGCAGTGTCAGGTCAAGATCATCGAGGCCAGTGCCAAGCGCTGTGAGTACCTGGCCAGCCAACTGCCCAGCAGTACGTTGGTGCTGCATGGTGATTGCACCGACGAAGCCCTGCTGGAAGACGAGAACGTCGCCGACATGGACCTGTTCTTGGCGCTGACCAGCGACGACGAGGACAACATCATGGCGGCGATGCTGGCCAAGCGGCTGGGGGCGCGTCGGGTGTTGGCGCTGATCAACCGCCGCGCCTATGCCGAAATGCTGCAGGGCAGCACCATCGATATCGCGGTGTCGCCCGCGCAAACCGTGATCGGTGAGCTGCTGGCGCACGTGCGCCGGGGCGAGGTGGTGGCGGTGCACAGCCTGCGCCGCGGTGCCGCCGAGGCGCTGGAAGGCGTGGCGCGCGGCGATGTGCGCACCTCGCGCCTGGTCGGGCGGCGGGTGGAGGAGATCCGCCTGCCACCGGGGGTGCGGCTCGGGGCCATCGTGCGTGGCGAGGGGGACGAGGCCCAGGTGCTCATGCCCCACCACGATACCGTGGTGCAGGCCGACGACCACCTCATCATTTTCATCCCCAACAAGCGGCTGGTGCGCGAGGTAGAAAAGCTGTTTCAGGTCAGCGCGACGTTTTTTGGCTGATCGTCCCCTTCTTTTCACGAGTCGCAACGGCGCACCCCCATGGCTGGCCCCGCCCTCTACGTCTTCTCCCATGTGCTGATGGCCTTCGCGGCCCTGTTTGCCGTGCCCATGGGGTGGGCCTGGTTCCACGACGATCTCACGCACGAGGTGACCTGGGCGCAAGCGGCGGGCCTGACGCTGGCCAGCGGCTTGGCGCTGTGGGTGCTGACGCGCCGCCATAAACGCGAGCTGGCCACCCGCGACGGGTTTTTGCTGGTCAATCTGGTGTGGGCGGTCTTGCCCGCATACGCGGCGCTGCCGCTGTGGTGGATGGTGCCCGGCCTGAGCTGGCACCATGCCTATTTCGAGGCGATGAGCGCGCTCACCGCGACCGGGGCCACGGCCATCTCGGGGCTGGACACGCTGCCGGTGTCGGTCAACGTCTGGCGCTGCTTTTTGCAGTATGTGGGTGGCCTGGGCGTGATGCTGTTGGTGGTGGCGGTGCTGCCCATGCTGGGCCTCGGCGGCATGCAGCTGTACAAGGCCGAGACTCCAGGCCCGATGAAGGACCAAAAGCTCACCCCGCGCATCGCCGAGACCGCGCGCGGCCTGTGGAGCGTGTATTTTGGCTTTTCGGTGCTGTGCCTGCTGGGCTACCGCTGGGCGGGCATGGATTGGCCCGATGCCTTCATGCACATGTGCACCACCATGGGGCTGGCGGGGTTTTCCTCATACGATGCGAGTATCGGCCATTTCCAGTCGCCGGCGGTGGAGTGGGTGGCGATCGTCTTCATGGCGCTGGCGGGCATCAGTTTTTTGCGCCACTTCATGGTGCTGCGCGGCATGACGCTGCGCCCACTGTGGAGCGACCGCGAGATCCGCACTTACGCCGCCGTGTTACTGGCGGCCACGTTCTGGGTGGCGGGCATGCTGGCGGTGGAGCAGGTGTACCCGGACTTCGGCACCGCGCTGCGTTATGCGGCGTTTCACGTGCTGTCGCTGGCCACCACCACGGGCTATGCCACCACCGATTATCTGCAGTGGCCGCCGTTCATCCCGGTCTTTTTGCTGTTTCTGGGCACGTTCGTCTCGTGCGCGGGTTCCACCGGCGGTGGCATCAAAATGGTGCGTATGGTGCTGCTGATCAAGCAAGCGCGGCGCGAGCTGGTGCGCATCCTCCATCCCCACGTGGTCAACCCGGTGACGCTGGGCGGGCAAGTGGTGCCGCCGCAGGTGATGAACGCGGTGCTGGGCTTCATGCTCATCTATGGCGCGGCCACCCTGGGGCTCGCATTTTTGCTGCTGCTGTCGGGGCTCGATCTGGTGACGGCGCTGTCGGCCGTGGTGGCCACGATCAACAACATCGGCCCCGGTTTGGGCGAGGTTGGGCCGGCGGGCAACTACGGCGGTCTGTCGCCTTTCCAGCTCTGGGTGCTGAGTTTTGCCATGCTGCTGGGGCGGCTGGAGCTGTTCAGTGTGCTGGTGCTGTTTACCCGCGCCTTTTGGCGGCGGTAACGCAAGTGCCGGTCACGCGGTGACGGTGCTCGCACACACCTGCTCGGCGCTCATGGCGTCCCAGCACTTGAGCGCTTCGGCCGCGTACATCAGGGCGGGGCCTCCGCCCATGTAGGTGCAAATCGTCAGCAACTCTTCCAGTTCCCGCCGCGTGCCGCCCAGCTTGATGAGTGCGCGCACGTGGTAGCCGATACAGGCCGAGCAGCGCTGCGTGATACCGATGGCCAGCGCGATCAGCTCCTTGTGCTTGGCGCTGATGGCGCCATCGGCCATGCTGGCTTGGGCCAATTGGGAAAACCCGCGCATGGCCTCGGGCTGCGCCTTGCGCAGGTTAGCCAGTTGGGCGCTGATGTCGCAGATCAGGTCGTTGTGGTCGACGATGGGCATGATGATATCCTCTCGGCTGTGGCGAATGCGCGATGCTATACCCAAAGGGGTATGAAGCGGGTTGACGCGCATCAAAGCATCGTCGTTGCGGGCCCGCGGCGTCATCCGTGCTCGCGTCGCCAGACTGCCGGAGTCAGGCCGGTCCAGAGCTTGAACGCGCGAATGAAGCTCTTTTCGTTGTCGAAGCCGACCTGGGCGGCGACGCGCTTGATCGGCCAGCGCGTGCGTTGTAGGTGTTGCAGGGCAAGGTCGCGGCGCACCTGGTCTTTGAGTGTTTGCACCGAGACGCCGGCGGCGGCCAGGTGGCGCTGCAGCGTGCGGACCGAGACGTGGAGCGCGGCGGCCAGCCGAGCGGTGTCGGCCTCGCGCGGGTGCAGCCGCAGCCAGGCGCGCGCGCGCTCGACCAGCAGCCGGTCGTGGCGGTAGGGCTGCACCATCAGGCGCACGGCGCGCTGCAGTAGGGCGCGCAGCGCCACTTCGTCACGCCGCAGGGGCTGCGCCAGGTATGTGGCGTCAAAGGCAACGCGGGTTTGCCCTGCGTCGAACGAGATTTGCGCGCCAGGGAACAGCACCGCGTAAGCATCGGCGTGCAGCGGTGCGTCATAGGCCAGCGCCACCTCGCGCAGCGCGATGCGCGAGTCGATCCACCACGACGCCAGACCGAGCGCGTTGCGCAGCAATGACACGTGCGCCAGCTCGCGCACCGTGGCGCGATCGGTGGGATCCGGCAACTCGCTGCCCGGGGTGCGTCGTTCGTGCAGCGTCAGCCACGCCAACGCGCCGTCTACGTCCAGGGTCAGCACCACGTCGTCGGTGAGCAACCGATGGTGGCGGCACCAGCGCGCCAGCGCCAGCCCCAGCTGCGCAGCGGTGAACGACGCGCGTGCCAGCATGCCGTAGCTGCCCCAGGGCAGGCGCCGGGCAAACCAGCCGAGCGCCTCGTCGTCGAGCTCGCGCATCGCGTGCGCACACAGGCGCTCGAAGGGCAGGCTGGTCAGCCGTGCGCGTGGGTCGCCGATGACGGCGGGGTCGATGCCGGCGCTGGCCAGAGCGCCGCTGGGGTCGCCGCCGCGGATACGGTAGGCCAACACCACGGCGCGGGCAAAGGCCATGGGGGTGGCGGCTTCTGGGGGCGGACGGCGGTGGGATGCGACGGCGCGCGGGGGCGACTGCATTGGCGCATTATGCAACCTTGGGCGCGGGTTGTCCCGCTGGCGGCCGGCGGCGCTCGTGGGGACAATCATGGCCCATGAGCGCACTCGCCACCCGACTCAACCCCCGTTCGCCCGAATTCCAGGCCAACGCCGCTGCCATGCGTGCGCTGGTGCAGGATCTGCATGCCCGCGTTGCCCAGGTTGCCCAAGGCGGCGGCGAGGCGGCGCGCGCCAAGCACATCGCGCGCGGCAAGCTGCTGCCGCGCGAGCGTGTCGAGATGCTGCTCGATCCTGGCACGCCGTTTCTGGAAATCGCGCCCCTGGCCGCGTTGGACATGTACGGTAACGAGGCACCTTGTGCGGGCTTGATCGC